>CAZBZX010000037.1:0-16021 GCA_964496465.1 uncultured Bacteroidales bacterium | reverse complement strand
ATTAAGCTTGATAAAATAAAAGATGCATCCGACTATGTTGAAGAAAACATTAAAAAATATTCTGATAAGGCAATATTTTATTATGCCAGGGGAATAGTATTAAGCTATAAAGACCAATTTAAAAAAGCCATTGAAGATTTTGATGAAGCTCTTAATGATACAAAAAGTGAAACTATTAAAAAAGCATATATCTCTAGAGGAATAGCACATCAAGGTGTTAAAGATTATGATGCAGCAATTGACGATTTCACCTCATATCTTAAATATGATAAAGATAATGCAAACGCTTTATATTATAGGGGATTTACCTATTATTTACAAGAAAATTATTTAAAAGCAATAGAAGATTTTGAAAATGTTATTATGAAATCCGAAGATAATGCATATGCTTATTACAATCTTGGAATGGCATATTACCGATCAAATAATTTATTAAATGCCTGTAAAAATTTTCAATCTGCCTGTCAATTAAATGTTACCAATGCATGTAAAATGATTTTAACCGATTGTGTAAAAAATTATTAATGTGTTACATCCTAAAATATTATAGACTTTATCAAGGTGTTACAAAGAATATACTCAATATTAATTCATGCAACTATCAATAGTAATTGTAAATTATAATGTAAAATTTTTTCTTGAACAATGTCTTCATTCTGTTATAAAGGCAATAAAAAAAATTGATTCGGAAATATTTGTTGTTGATAATAACTCGGTAGATGGTTCATGTGCTATGGTGAAAGAAAAATTTCCTAACGTCAATTTAATACAAAATAAAACTAACTATGGATTTTCTAAAGCTAATAATCAAGCAATTAAGCACGCAACAGGAGAATATATTCTGCTATTAAATCCTGATACTATAGTTGAAGAAAACACATTTCAGTTAACAATTTCATTTATGAATGAAAATAAAAAAGCTGGAGCTTTATCCGTAAAAATGATTGATGGTACTGGTAATTTCTTACCTGAATCGAAAAGAGCTTTACCCACCCCCATGGTTGCATTCTATAAAATATTTGGATTGTCAAGTATTTTTCCAAAATCAAAAATATTCGGAAAATACCATTTAAGTTATTTAGATAAAAATGAAATAAATGAGGTTGAAATTCTTCCTGGTGCATTTATGTTTATCAGAAAAGAAGCCCTTGATAAAGCAGGGCTGCTTGATGAAAGTTTTTTTATGTATGGAGAGGATATCGATTTGTCTTACAGAATAATAAAAGCAGGGTATACAAATTATTATTTTCCTAAAACAACAATTATTCATTATAAAGGTGAAAGCACTAAAAAAAGTAGCGTAAATTATGTGAAGGTTTTTTATAATGCAATGATCATTTTTGCTCATAAACATTTCTCAAAACAAAATGCCTTCTTATTTTCATTTATTATTAACCTGGCAATTTATTTCAGGGCAACAGTTGCTATCTTACATCGATTTATCAAAGCTGCATTTCTTCCTTTATTAGATATAGGAATAATTTATTCCGGTATTTACTTTTTTGAACCATTTTGGGCCAGAATAAAATTTGGATTAAATGTGTACTACCCAAAAGCATTTTTAGCAATTATCGTTCCTATATATATTTTTATCTGGCTTACATCAGTATATTATTCAGGAGGATACGACAAACCATTAAAAATATCAAAACATTTAAAAGGAATTGCAATTGGCACATTAATTATTCTTGTAATTTACTCTCTATTACCTGAAAATTTAAGATTTTCAAGATTCCTTTTATTAATGGGTGCTTTATATGCTATAATTAGTACAACATTAATTCGGCTGTTTTTAGCTATTTTTCAATTTAGCTGGTTACAGATTGATCTGAATAGAAGGAAAATAATTGCAATAGTTGGAAATGATAAGGAATGTGAGCGTATAAAATCAATAATCAATAAAACAGAGATTAGTTCTGATATTGCTGGTTTTATTGGAATTGATGAAACAGAAAAATCAATAAAATATTTAGGTTATACTAATCAATTAAATGAAATAATTTCAATAAATAAAATTGACGAACTAATATTTTCAGGTAGTGATTTATCATCTCAATTAATTATTGAGTACATGCTAACCTTGTCAAACAGAAACATAGAATTTAAAATTGCCCCACCAGAAAGTTTATCGATTATTGGTAGTAATTCAATTCATTCTGCAGGTGATTTATATCTTATGGAACTTAATTCAATTTCAAAAATTGAAAACAAAAGAAATAAAAGGTTATTTGATTTTTCAATATCAATACTCTTTCTTATTTTTTTTCCTGTGCTGTGTTTTTTTTATAAAAAACCTTTTCATTTTTTAAAAAACATTCTTTTCATATTATTTAGCAAATTTTCATGGATAGGATATCATCCAGATATTAATTTCTTTGAGCATGATTTACCATCTATAAAAAAAGGAATTTTAAATCCTGCTGACAAGTTTAAAAATCAAAACATGAATCAAGAATTAATTCGTAAAGTAAATTTTGTATATGCAAAAGATTACAAAATATTGAATGATTTTGAAATTCTATATTTTGGATTTAGAAAACTGGATAGAAAGTTTTAAATTTAAAAGTTTATCTGTACTATTTATTTTAACGTATCTCATTAATTATTATATTTGTTTTGAGTCCATCTGGAATCGATAATGAAAAAAATTTTAACAGGCCTGATATTACTACTTTCTGTTGTTAATGTATTTCCTCAGAAAGCAAATTATTATAAACGTTTATTCGTTGATGCAGAATATTTTATGCTATACGAAGAATATAGAGAGGCTCTGCCATTGTATATTGAAATTTATGGAGTACAACAAAACAATGCAAATGTTGCGAGTCGGGTTGGAGAATGTTATTTAAATATTCCGAGCGAAAAAAAGAAAGCAATCCCTTATCTTGAAATAGCTATAAAAGACATTTCAGATGATTATAAAATTGGTTACTTTACAGAAAAAAAAGCCCCACCTGAAGCATATTATTTTTTAGGCGTAGCATACTTGATTGATAATCAAATAGACAAGGCAGTTGAAGTATTTCAAAATTATAAAAAATACCTTGCTCCATATGAAAGAATAAAAAAAGAAAATGCTGATCATCAAATACAGATATGTAAAAACGCCAAAGAATTAATGAATGAACCAATCGAAATTGATATGACAAATGTTGGGAAGAATATAAACTCTTCATTTGCAAATATTAAACCTGTGGTATCTTATAATGATTCAATCATTTTATTTACTTCGCAACTACGCTTTTATGATGCAATCTTTTATTCAAGGTGGCTTGCCAATAAATGGATACCAGCCTCAAATATTACTCCATATTTAGGTACAGATGGTGATGTACAAACATGTTCAGTCTCACCAGATGGAAATACATTATTCTTATCAAAATACGATTGGGATAATTATAATATTTATACTAGTAAATCAGTAAACTATGCCTGGACCAATATTGAAAAATTAGAAAATGGAATAAATACAAAATTTAATGAGACCCATGCCTGCATTTCTGAAGATGGTAATACGATACTTTTTGTAAGTGATAGAGATGGAGGAATTGGTGGAAAAGATATATATAAAATTGAAAAAAATACAGAAGGAAGTTGGACTGAACCAGTATTATTAAGTGAAGTAATTAATTCAAAATATGACGAAGAAACTCCAATAATAACAAAAAATGGAACTCTCTTTTTTAGCTCAAAAGGTCATTATAACATGGGGGGATACGATATTTTTTATGCTAAAAAGAAAGGGGATTCATGGGAACAACCAAAAAATATAGGCTATCCATTAAATACTACAGATGATGATTTAAATTTTATGCCTGTAAAAAATGGAGAAGAAGGTTATTATTCTACATTTAGGAGAGATGGATTTGGAAGCTATGATATTTATAAAATAAAATTTTAATGATTGTCAAATAGTCTCAATTCATTGGTTTTTTTAATTTTATACCTAAAAATTATTAAATTTTCCATATATTTATTTTGTAATAAATTTTAGATAAACTTTTAATACTTTAAATGAAAAAAATATCACTTTTAATAACATTTATCTTATTCATTTTTATATCGTTACATTCTCAGGACAAATCGAAAATAAAAGAATATTTTGTTGAAGCAGAATATTATTTTCTTTACGAAGATTATCTTGAAGCTTTACCTTTTTATTTAAAAATTGAAAACTCAAATTTTACTAATGCAAATATAAAATACCGAATTGGTCTTTGTTATTTATATTCTGAATTAGAAAAAAACAAAGCTGTTTCTTACTTTGAAAAAGCCTCTAAAAGTGTTACTAAAGATTATAATGAAGGTAGTTTTAGAGAAACTTATGCTCCTGAAGCCGTATTTTATTTTTTAGGAAAAGCTTATCTGATAAATAATAAGCTTGATAAAGCAATTGATACCTACGAAAAATTTATAAATACATTAAGCGAAAAAGAAATAGCTAATATATTTTATGTTAATCAGGAAATAAGGTCATGTCAGAATGCAAAATCAATGCAGCAGCTTCCAGTTTACTTCAAATTGGTTAATTTAAATGAACCAATCAATTCCAGGTTCTCAAATAAAAATCCTGTTATTTCTTATGATGAAGAATTTTTGATTTATACGTCTAAACAAAAATTTTACGATGCTGTTTTCTTTTCGAAAAAAGTAAATGATAAATGGTCAAGTCCAATGAACATAACCCCACAGGTTGGTTCTGATGGGAACTTTTATCCATCTTCTATTTCACTTGATAAAAAAACACTTATACTTTTTAAAGATGATGTTTTTGGAGGGGATTTATATTATAGTAAATTCGAAGAAGAGACCGGAACCTGGTCAAAAGCTGAAAAATTTAATAAAAATATCAATTCAAAATATTGGGAAACTCATGGTTGCCTATCTCCTGATGGAAAAACATTATATTTTACCAGTAACCGAAAAGAAGGTTATGGAGGACTCGACATTTTTATTTCAAAATTAGACGAAAATGGTGAATGGGGCGAAGCAAAAAACTTAGGGCCCGAAATAAATACCCCATATAATGAAGAAACTCCATTTATTACCGCCGATGGCAATAAACTTTTCTTTAGTTCGCAAGGTCACTATAATATTGGTGGATTTGATGTTTTTTATGCATTAAGTACTGGTAAAAATAAATGGTCAAAACCTTTAAATTTAGGCTACCCTATTAATACCACTGATAACGATATTTTCTTTGTTCCAACAGATAACGGACAAACTGCTTATATTTCAAGAATTTCTGACAGAGGTATGGCTGTTTCAGATATATATAAAGCTTTTCTTGTTGATGAAGTGCGTCAGGATATCATACATATTGATGGTATAATTACATTATTAGATAATGTGGATGAATTTGTACAAAACTTTAAGGTAACAGTTATAAACACTGAGACTAACGATACTATTGATCAGCTTATACCAGGTAAAGAAGATGGAAAATACAATATTGATCTACCAATAGGAAAATATAAATTTATAGTTAATGGTGATGGATATAAAGAAAAGACAGAAGAAATTTTTATTGATGAAAATTTCGCACGTAATCAGTTAACTATCAATACAGAACTTACACCGAGTTCAGTATTTGAAGGTAAATATATAATTATTAAAAGTATCTATTTCGATTTTGATGATTATTCATTAAGAAGGGATGCGAAAATTGAGTTAGAAAAACTTTATGTTGTTATGAATGAATTTCCCAAACTTGAAATTGAAGTTATTGGACATACCGATTCTTTAGGCCCCTTAGAATACAATTTAATGCTATCAGAAAAACGGGCAAATTCAGCTATAAATTATTTGGTTAAAAAAGGAATTAACAGAAACAGGTTTGTTGCAAAAGGCGCTGGAGAAACCAGTCCGGTTGCTGTTAATTTTAATGTAGAAGGAAGAAGGTTAAACAGAAGGGTAGAAATAAAAGTATTAAGCTCTGGAGGGGTAAAAATTATTTCTCAATTATATTTTATACCTGAAAATTTACAAATTGTAGAACAGGAATATTTTTATATTATTATTTCAAATGAAGCTGAAAAACTGGATCGGGATAAAATTCAGATTTTAAAAGATTTAGAACTTGAATACGAACATTCTGTAAAAGGCAATAACCATGTTTATTATATAGGCACATTTAAAGAGAAATCAGATGCCATTAAATTGTTTAATGATATCATTTCAATTGGGTTTGAAAATGCACAAATAATCAGCAATACTGAATTTGACAAGCTTAATCAATAAGCATTTAAGTGCTTGTTTTTCACTTTAATTGATCTATTTTTAAGATAAAACCATAACCTTTTCGCTGAAAATTAGTAATATAGCATGATTTTTCTAAGAAATCAATCATAGGATGAAGCAATTAGGAATAATTTTTATATTACTCTCTATATTTAATCTTTCCTTTAGCCAAGATGAATATGAGTTAAAAGAAATATTTTTTACTGCTGAAGACCATTTCTTTTTTGAGGAATATTATGATGCAATCCCTTTTTATAAAGAACTTTCAGATGCCGATCCTGAAAATGCAAATTATTTATATAAGCTCGGGGCATGTTACGTACTGGCTAAAATAGATATTTTAAAAGCAATTGATTATTTAAAAAAAGCTAGTAAAAATATAAATGAATATTACCAGGATGGATATTTTAAAGGATCTGCAGCACCATCTGAAGTATACTATTATTTAGGGATGGCCTATCATTTAATAGATAGCTTGGATTTAGCCGAAAAATATTATCGAAAATATAAAAACAAAATTGATGTTTATGACCTGGCAAGTATTGATTTTGCGAATCATTTAATTAAAACATGTAAAAACGGCAGGGAATTAATGAATTCGCCTGTTAATTTTAAATCATCAGTAATCGAAAATCAACCATTAAATTTTTCTGAGTATGATTATTATTTGATATCAGGAGACAATTCTACAAAAATTTACTTTTATAAATCAAACCAAGAAATAGAAATTTATTTTTCAAAAAAAAATCATCCAAGTTGGGAGAAACCAATGAAGATTGAGAATCTATCCAATGCTGATTACTTTATTTACCCGACAAGTCTATCATTTAATGGCTATGAATTATTTCTAAGCTTTGCTGAAAAATACGATAAAAATATATACGTAGCTGTATTTGAAAATAACAGCTGGAGTGAACCCGAAAAATTAAATAAAAATATAAATACCAGATTCGAAGAAACCCATGCTTTTTTGTCAAAAGATGGCTCGACCCTCTATTTTACAAGCAATCAAAAAAAAGGATTCGGGGGAAAAGATATTTATGCCTCTTATAAAGACAGCAAAGGAGAATGGGATAAACCTATTAATTTGGGGAACACCATAAATTCTGAATATAATGAAGAATCTCCCTTTCTATCATATGATGAAAAAACAATTTATTATAGTTCAGAAGGGCATTTTAGCATGGGCGGATATGATATTTTTTACTCAAGTTTAGATAAAAAGGGGAAATGGACCAAACCAGTTAATGTTGGTTATCCTGTAAATACTACAGATAATAACCTTTACTATTTGCCAGGAAAAACTAATGATTATGCCTATATCTCAGCTCCACAAAATGGAGATTTAAGCAAATATCAACTTGTTGAAATTCATTATATTAAAGAAGAAAAAGTTGCTGAGGAACCAATATCTAATGTAACAACTGAAACTTCAATAACAGAAGCAGATTCTGAGATAAAAATACCAGATCAAGCGAGTATCAAAGAAACTACAAATATTGTTAAACCAGAGAAAGTACTATTAAATGGTAAAATTACTCTACAGGATGAGAATTATAAAAATGCTAATATCCTTATTAAAATAAAAGATAATCAAGGTAACATAATTAATTCACAATCATTAAAAAATAATGAAGGCAAGTTCTCATTTAAACTTCAAAAAGGATTATATTCAATTAATGCAAATGCTATTGGTTATGCTTCAGCCTCAAGTTCAATAAATATTCCGGAATCATATCAGCAAAATGAAATTAATTTTGAATTAAAATTGATTCCTGCTCAAGTTGAAAAAGGTGATTATGTAGCTATTAAAAATATATTCTTCAATTACGATAGTTATAAACTCACAAAAGATGCACAAATAGAATTAATTAGAATTTCGAAATATCTGCAAAGAAATCCATCGGTGATTGTTGAAATTTATGGATATACTGATGATCTTGGTAATGATAAATACAACTTACAATTATCTGAGAAAAGAGCAAATACAGTATATTCTTATATTACCAGCAGTGGTATAGCAAATAAAAGATTACAAGTGAATGCTAGTGGGGAAAACCATAATATAGCTATAAATAAGAATCCTGATGGAAGTGATAATCCTACCGGAAGAAGCTTTAATAGAAGAGTGGAACTTCAATTAAAAAATACCGATCAAAACATTGAAATTGAAGATAATTTATATATTCCGGAATATTTAAGAATTAAAGAAAAAGCAACCTATACAATATTTATTTCAAATAAGTTGCAATCTATAGACACCAATACAATTCGAAAATTATCAGGTAGTAATTTAAATTTTAAAATTCACTCATTAAAACAAGGAAAAATACTTACAATTGGGGATAATGAAGATAAAGGAAGCCTAATTCCTTTATTAAATAAACTTATTGATGCCGGGTATTCTGATTCAAAAATTATAAATATTTTAGAAATTAATAATCTATTTAAAACAGAATCGAAGGAATTAGTAAATATTGATGCGCCGATATATACCATTCAAATTATAGCAATACTATATCCTGTGAAAGTAAGTTATTTTAAAGGGTTGGAAGATGTTAATAAAATAAAGTGTGATGATGGGTATTATCGCTATACTTATGGTGAATTTTATTTTTATAAAGAAGCTGAAAAAGAATTACAAAAATTGAAAAAATTAAATTACAAATCAGCTTATATTAGAAAAATTGAGGATCTCCCTAATTACTATGAGTAAAATAATTCAGTTACTTTGAAAAAACTTAAAAAAAATAACATAATTCTTCGTCCACTAGAACCCGAAGATATAGAAATTTTATACCAATGGGAAAACGATCCGGAAATTTGGACCATTAGTCACACGATAACTCCATTTTCAAAATATATTATAAAAAAATATATTGAATCAAGTCATTTAGATATATATCAGACTAAGCAATTCAGGTTTATGATCGATGTGGTAAGTTCAACCGGAAAAAGTATGCCTATTGGTACAATAGATCTATTTGATTTCGATCCATTTCATAACCGGGTTGGCGTTGGAATTTTAATTAAAGAAGAAGAAAACAGACAAAAAGGATATGCATCAAATGCTTTAGCGCTATTAATTGAGTATACTTTTTCTAATCTTCAGGTTCATCAGTTATATTGTAATATTTGTAACGATAATGAAGCTAGTCTTCATTTATTTAAGAAATTTAATTTCGAGGTTATAGGATTTAAAAAAGACTGGTGTAAAACAAAACAAGGTTGGAAAGGAGAATATCTGCTTCAGCTTCTTAATCCAAATCAGGTCAAATAAGAATAATCAGGAATTTCATTCAAGAAAGAATAACTACTTTTTTGATAATCCATTTTGCAGCAAAAATGTTTTAAACCATTCGTTACGATTAAGTAATCAACCTTTAAAGGAATATTATATTGAGCTATCTGGTCAAATACATCTTGAGTAAGTTCAACATCTGGAGATTTGCACTCAATTATTATTCTAGGAAAATTATCCTTATATATTATTATGTCCCCTCTCCTTCTCATCTTGTTGACTTTAATTCCAGCTTCAATAGAAATTAATGAACCTGGATAATTTTTATCATGAATTAAATAATGAATAAAATTTTGCCTAACCCATTCTTCGGGAGTTAGAATGATCCATTTCTTTCTAATATCATCAAAAACATATTTTTTGTTCTCAACTATTTTAGTTTTTATATTAAATACAGGAAGGTTTAATTTTACCATTTTATTATCAATTCCTTTCAAATTTATAATTTCTCATTAAAAGAAAATTATTTTTTTTAATTTTAATGCCTATCAAAAAAACATGACATACGAACAAATTATATCAGATTTAAAGAAAAAAATTTACAGGCCAATTTATTTCCTATCTGGTGAAGAACCTTATTACATTGATAAAATATCAGATTATATTGCTAATAATGTATTAACAGAAACTGAAAAACCTTTCAATCAAACTGTGCTATACGGAAAAGATACCGATGTAAATAATTTAATTACACTTGCAAGACGATACCCAATGATGGCTAACCAACAGGTTATTATTTTAAAAGAGGCACAGGAAATGAAAGAATTTGACACTTTGATACATTATGTTGAGAAACCTTTAAATTCAACCATACTAGCAATTAGTTATAAATACAAAAAGCCCGATTCGCGAAAAAAAATATTTAAAGCAATTAATGAAAAAGGTATTTTTTTCAATTCGAATAAACTTTATGATAATCAGGTTCCAGATTGGATAGCAAACTATGTAAAGTCAAAAGGTTTTACCATTGAGATTAATTCATCTATGTTATTAAATGAATACCTTGGGAATGATTTAAGTAAAATTGTTAATGAAATCAATAAATTAATTATTGTTCTTCCTGAAAGTGATAAACATATAACTAATTCGCTTATTGAAAAATATATAGGTATTAGTAAAGAATACAATAATTTTGAATTACAAAAGGCATTTGTTCAAAAAAATGCAAATAAAGCATACAGAATTGTAAATTATTTTGCTCAAAATCAAAAAAATAATCCACTTCCCCTCACGATAATTACGTTGTATAATTTTTTTAGTAAAGTATTAACATGGTATTTTATTTCAGATAAGACTCCTAAAAACATAGCATCAAAATTAAAAATACATACTTTTTATATTAAAGATTATGAAACAGCTGCAAGACAGTATAAACCACAAAAACTAGTTGAAATTATTGGTTTTCTAAAAGAATATGATCTTAAATCAAAAGGTGTTAATAACACCTCAACACCACCTGGTGAATTATTAAAAGAGCTCGTTTCAAAAATTTTGAATTAAACCGAATGACAATCCTAATTATAATAATCACCGCATTTATTTCAATTGCAGCATTCAATAACAAAAATATATTTGTAAAACTGCAATTCAATCCATACCAGGTATATCATAGAAAACAATTGTACAGATTAGTAAGTCATGGATTTATACATGCAAACTGGACCCATTTAATTTTTAATATGCTAAGCTTTTTCTTTTTTGCAACATATGTAGAGCAGATGTTTCATTCAAGTTTAATTTTTTTAATTTTCTACTTATCAGCAATAATAATAGCTTCATCAACCACTCTAGTTAAACAAAAAGATAACCATTGGTACAATTCAGTTGGTGCTTCTGGAGGGGTTTCTGCAATAGTGTTTGCCAGCATTTTATTCGAACCTTTTAGTAAAATAATTATTTTACCCATTCCCATACCAATACCTGCAATTCTATATGGCATTATATTTTTGGGCTACTCGCATTATATGAGCAAGCGTGAAACTGATAATATTAATCATGATGCTCATTTTCTAGGTGCAGTTTATGGATTAATCTTTCCGGTTTTATTAAACCCAACTATTCTACAATCATTTTGGCATAAAATTTTAACACTTATATCATAAAACATAAATGAAAAAAGCGATATTTTTAGATAGAGATGGGATTATAAACAATGAAAGAGGTGAATATACTTATAGAATTGAAGATTTCACATTTGTACATGGTATAATTGAAAATTTAAATAAACTTCAAAGTGCAGGATTCTTATTAATTATAATTACAAATCAGGGTGGACTTGCAAAAAAGGTATTCAGTTTAAAGGAATTTGAAAAATTGAATAATTATATGAACTCCAAGCTTAAAAAACACAATGTAGAATTAGCCGAAATTTATTATTGCCCTCATCATTCCGATCTTGAAAAATGTATCTGTCGCAAGCCAGATTCTCTAATGATAGAGAAAGCTATTGCAAGATTTAATATTGAACCAAATAAATCGCATTTCATTGGCGATAAGCAATCTGATATTGATGCAGGAGAAAAAATTGGTGTTAACGGTATATTAGTTAAAGCAAATTCAAATATTAAAAATATTGTTGATCAAATAATAAAAAGTTCAGATGTATAAATCTACTTTTATTTGTCATAATGGTGAATTTATAAGAGCTGAAAATTTTATAATCAGTTCTAAAAACAGGGCTTTTTCTTATGGTGATGGGTTGTTTGAAACAATACGAAGCATTAATACTGAACCTCTTTTTTATGATGATCATATTGAAAGATTAAAAAAAGGCCTGAAAATTTTAGAATTAGAGACTCCAAAGCAATTCGATTTCTCTGTTTTAAAAGGAAAAATTATACGGTTATTAAATGCAAATAAATTATTTAAAGGGGCAAGAATAAGGATAACTTTTTATCGAAAAGAAGGTGGTTTATATTCTCCATTAAATAATGAATTAGAGTATATGATTGAGTGTAGTGAGCTAGAATCAGAAATGTACACAATTAACACCAAAGGTTTGGTCGTTGATATTTACCCTCACATTTTAAAACCTTTAAATATTGTTTCGAATTTAAAAACATTAAATTCTCTACTATTTATAATGGCAGGAATCTATAAACAAAAAGAAAATTTAGATGACTGTATTATTTTGAATGGTAATGAACATATTGCTGAAAGCATAAGCTCAAATATTTTTTTAGTTAAAAAATCGAAAATCTATACTCCTTCGCTTTCAGAAGGTTGTGTAGAAGGTGTGATGAGAAAACAAATAATAAATATTGCCAACAAATTAAATATGGAAGTTTTTGATAATGGATTTATGACTCCGGATGACTTACCACTTGCTGATGAATTTTTTTTAACAAATGCTATAAATGGCATTCAATGGGTTGTTGGGTATAAGCAAAAACGATTTTTTAATAGAATTGCAATGGAGTTAATAAATAAGTTAAACGAAATTGTTCTGCAGAGTTAGTTTAAAACTGGATTTTCGGGATAATTTGCCCACATTTTATATTTTTCGCCTAAATTGTTAAGTGCATCTTTCCAAGCAGTTTTATCATACTGAGTTAAAACATTCCATGTACGAATATCAGAAACAACCCATGAATTTTCAGTTAATTCTCTTTCAAGTTGTCCTTCTCCCCAACCTGAATAGCCAATAAAAAAGCGTACTTGAGAGTTATTTATAAGTCCTGTTTTAATCAGGCTTTTTAGAGTATTAAAATCACCACCCCAATAAATATCATTAATAACTTTTACACTATTTGGAATTAAATCACCTAAAGAGTGGCAAAAATGAATTGTATCTGTCGCAACAGGTCCACCAATTGAAAGTTCAGCATCAAAGTCAGGGAAGTCATCAACCACATCACCAACTGTTAATTTAGCAGGTTTATTTAGTACAAACCCAACAGTGCCTTCTTTATTATGTTCTGTTAATAAAACTACTGATCTCCTAAAATAGGTATCCTGTAAAAAAGGTTCAGATATAAGTAACCTGCCTTTCTTTGGTTTAAGTATTTTATCTATTTTAAAAAAATCGTAATTTAAATTCATTAATTAAATTTCAAATTATCAAATAATTAGTTAAAATATAAAAAAAAATCATAAATAAAACAGATTAATCCATTTTTTTAAAATTCAATTTAAATATATAATTATTTTTATAAAAATTTGGCAATATTATAATTAATCTAAATGCCTTAACATAATTTAAAATATGCAAAACAAAATTAAAAGCCCTTCCCTAATCCTTGCATTAACCCCAATCATAATTTTAATTATCTTATTAACCTTAAATGTAATAATATTTAAAGATGATACTTTATCAGGTTCAAATCAAATTGCGCTTCTTATAGCAGCATCAGTTGCTGGTGCAATCGCTGTAAGACTTGGAAATAACTGGGAATTTATTAAGAGCAAAATTCTTGAAAGTATAAGTTCTGCTATGCCAGCCATGCTTATTCTATTATTAATTGGATCTTTAGCGGGTACCTGGTTAATAAGTGGAGTTGTACCTTCCCTGATTTATTACGGTTTACAAGTATTAAATCCTAAAATATTTTTATTTGCTGCTGTTTTTATAAGTTCACTCGTATCATTAGCTACAGGAAGCAGCTGGTCAACAATTGCTACTATTGGTGTTGCTTTGTTAGGAATTGGAGAAGCTATGGGAATAAATAATGCAATTGTTGCCGGAGCTATTATTTCAGGGGCGTATTTTGGTGATAAAATGTCGCCATTATCAGATACAACTAACCTTGCGCCTGCAATGGCAGGAACTGATCTCTTTACACATATACGATATATGCTTTATACAACTGTGCCATCGCTAACTATTACATTTATTATTTTTTTATTTATGGGATTTAATAAATCAATTACAGGTAACGGAACTGATGTGCAAGAAGTGTTAACAGCAATAAAAGGTACCTTTAATATTACTCCTTTGCTTTTTATTGTTCCAATTGTTTTAATTATTATTATTATTAAAAAAGTACCCCCTATTCCTTCATTATTTATAGGAACTATTCTTGGAGGGATATTTGCTATTATTTTTCAACCTGATATTATTAGACAATTAGCTGAAACATCTGGTAACTATGCAAAGCTATCCTATATATCTGTAATGAAAGCTACCTACGGAGAAGTTCGAATTATTACTGAAAATCAAAAAGTTACTGATCTATTTTCTACAACTGGTATGTCAGGAATGCTTAACACGATCTGGTTAATTCTTTCAGCAATGGTATTTGGTGGTGTTATGGAATCAGGCGGATTATTACTAAAAATTACCAGCTCAATAATTAAATTAGCAAAATCAACCGGCTCCTTAGTTGCATCAACTGTGGGGACTTGTATCTTTTTCAATATTACAACTTCCGATCAATATATTGCAATTGTAGTACCGGGAAGGATGTTTGCAAATACATATAAGGAAAGAAATTTAAAACCTGAGGTATTAAGCAGAACTCTTGAAGATTCGGGAACAGTAACTTCAGTTTTGATCCCCTGGAATACTGGTGGAGCAACCCAGGCAAGAGTACTGGGAGTTCCCACAATAGAATATTTACCCTATTGTTTCTTCAATTTAATAAGCCCTCTAATGTCTATTTTATTTGCTTACCTGAATATTAAAATCAGAAAAATTGTTGAAGATAAAAAATAATTAATCGGTATTTAAAGGTATGTGTTTAAAAATTAGCCGGGAGTTAATCCCGATTACTTGTTAACCGCTAGTGCGTTTATATTTTTTTAGTTAATTGTTATAAAGTTACTAAAACCCGGCTTGTTTTTGTTCACTGTTAGGTGCTGCAGGCATAAGCAGGGCTGGCAATTTGTTAAACTGAGGGACGGATTGAGCAGCTGTTTGGGTAAACAAGCTTGCGTAAAGCTTTGTGCGGGTTTGCCCAAAGTGCTGCGAAATGAAGGGAAGGTAAATGATACCTTCAAGCACTTTATATTATACATTTTCCTTTTTTTATAAAATTTCTAACTCTGCCGAAACATTTTCCGCATGTGCCGAACTTATTTCCGTGTGTGCCGAATTCTTTTCCGTCTCTACCGAATGACCTTCCGTTTGTACCGAACTCTTTTTTGAATATGCCGAATTCTTTTCCGTATCAATAGAATTCCATTCCGCATGTAGAGATTGAACTTCGAACTGCGCCGAATGAGTTTCCGCATGTGGAGATTGAACTTCGAACTGCACCGAATGAGTTTCCGCCAATGGAGAGGGTCTATTCAATTGGCATTAGAAATGTATCGAATAAATTTCTAATTGTAAATGCATAAATCAGATTTCAATAATAATTATTTTTCAATCAAACCACAACTAGGTGGTGAACAGACCGCCGCAGGTGAAGGGTATATCTTATTTCAATTTTCAATCAAACCACAACAGTAGGATAATTTTTATTGAGTTTTATTTCGGTATATCTTATTTCAATTTTCAATCAAACCACAACTGATGGGTCAGCCATATCTATGTCAAAA
>CAZBZX010000036.1:0-16745 GCA_964496465.1 uncultured Bacteroidales bacterium | reverse complement strand
AAAAGCTATCAGAATTAAAGGATCATATAAAAATGGAAGGTATGACTCACCTTCAATTGCTGGA
The DNA here is from genome assembly GCA_964496465.1 of uncultured Bacteroidales bacterium. Taxonomy (GTDB): domain Bacteria; phylum Bacteroidota; class Bacteroidia; order Bacteroidales; family CAYFUP01; genus CAZBZX01. Next base: position 16,681 of record CAZBZX010000036.1, on the reverse strand, counting down.
AAAAATTTGGTAACAACAATTGATTGTGATTTACAGGAGTATGGTGAAAAGCTAATGGTAAATAAAATAGGAAGTATTGTAGCAATTGAACCTTCAACAGGGGAAATAATCAGTCTCATATCATCTCCAACATATGACCCAAGTTTATTAGTTGGAAGAGTTAGGACCAAAAATTTTAAATCGCTTTCACAAGATACACTTAAACCGCTGTTTAATAGAGCATTAATGGCACAATATCCCCCAGGCTCTACATTTAAATTAATGAATGCACTTGTTGCTTTACAAGAAAAAGTAATTTGGAGCGGGACAGAATATATGTGTAATCACGGTTTCTATTCAAAAGGTGTTTTTGTTGGATGTCATACACACAATGAACCATTAACACTAAAACAAGCTATTCAATTTTCGTGTAATACATATTTCTGTAATGTGTATAAAAGGATTATTGAGAATCCCTTTATAAATGATCGAAATGAAGCATTCAATTCCTGGTTAAACCATGTAATGTCCTTTGGCTTTGGTAGACAATTAGGTACTGATTTTTCGAACGAATTAAAAGGAATTTTACCAACTACGGATTATTACGATAAATATTATGGCAAAAAAGGATGGAGTGCTTTAACAATAATTTCACTGGCAATTGGACAAGGTGAAATTGGTTGTACTCCCTTGCAAATGGCAAATATGACTGCAGCTATTGCAAATAGGGGCTATTATTATATTCCTCATATAATTCGGTCAATCGAAGGAAGGGATTCGATTGATCGAAAATTTAGGATTAAAAATTATACCTCAATAGATTCTATTTATTTCGATAATGTTATCAAAGGGATGTACTTAGCTGTAAATGGGGGTTCAGGTAGTACAGGATGGCGTGCAAAAATGGATAATATTACAGTTTGTGGAAAAACAGGAACCGCTCAAAATCCTTTTGGTGAAGCGCATTCAATTTTTGTGGCATTTGCTCCAATGGAAGATCCAAAAATTGCCATTGCTGTTTATATTGAAAATGGTGGTGCCGGAACTTTATGGGCAGTACCAATAGCCCGGCTTATGATTGAAAAATATCTAAATGATTCTATTTCTGTTCCTTATTTAGAAGATTATATTACATCAGCAAATCTATTAAATCGCCGTGAGAAGAAAAATTAACATAGCATCCAGCCTAGATTGGATAACAATATTTGTATTTATCATTCTAGTATTCTTAGGCTGGTTAAATATTTATGCTGCTGTTTATAATGAAGAACATCAAAGTATTTTAGATATATCACAGCGATATGGCAAACAGTTATTATGGATAATTGCCGCAGTGGTTCTTTCTATTATAGTTTTGTTAATTGAGAGCAGATTTTATGAATTATTTTCATATATCATTTATGCTATAGTAGTATTTCTATTATTAATAGTTTTAATCTTTGGAAAAGAAATTCATGGGGCAAAATCATGGATTACATTTGGCCAATTTAATTTTCAACCTTCCGAATTTGCAAAATTTGCAACTGGTTTGGTTTTAGCAAGTTACCTAAGCTCTCCTAATTTGAAAATTCATAGCTCAAAATCCCTTTCAATAATATTTGCGATAATCCTACTCCCAGCGGGATTAATATTACTCCAAAATGACACCGGATCTGCCCTGGTTTATTTAGCTTTTATTTTACCGCTTTATAGGGCTGGTCTTTCAGGTATATTTTTATTTATTGGTCTCTTAGCTATAATTTTGTTTGTTTCTGCATTAATTATGAATAATTTATATATAGTAATTGCCATTCTATTACTTGGTTATTTACTATTTTTCTTCAATTCTAAGAACTTTAAATATACCTTTTATGGAATTTTAATTATAGGAATTGCAAGTTTATTAACATGGCTTATTAGTTATTTAATATCAAAATCTCTATCGACCTATTATATCATTCTTATTTCGCTTGGAATTTCTTCAATTGTGTATTTAATAATTGGATATTTTAAAAAATTCAATTTCATATATAAAATATTAATTTTTCTATATTTATCAATTGCTTACACATATACTGTAAATTATGCTTTTAACAATATTTTAGAACAACATCAACAAAGAAGAATTAATATACTATTAGGTATTGAATCAGATCCACTAGGAGTTGGATATAATGTAAATCAATCGAAAATTGCCATAGGTTCAGGAGGAATAAATGGGAAAGGGTTTTTACAAGGAACACAAACAAAATTCAATTTTGTTCCCGAACAAAGTACCGATTTTATATTCTGCACAGTTGGAGAAGAATGGGGATTTATTGGTTCAACAATTGTAATTTTATTGTTTTTATTTTTATTACTCCGTTTAGTTAAGTTGGCTGAAAGACAGAGATCAAATTTTAGTAGAATTTACGGTTATTGTGTAGCCTCAATTTTATTCTTTCACATTACGGTTAATATTGGAATGACAATAGGATTGGTGCCTGTAATTGGAATACCTCTTCCATTTTTTAGTTACGGAGGTTCTTCCTTATGGGCATATACAATTATGCTATTTATATTTTTAAAACTAGATGCAACAAGAATGTCATTATTAAAATAAATATTATGACTTATAAAGCTAATGAAAATAGATACGATGCAATGGTCTATAAAAAATGCGGGAACAGCGGTTTAAAACTTCCTGCAATCTCACTAGGACTTTGGCACAATTTCGGTAATGTTGATGATTTTAATACAGCTAAAGAAATAATATTTAAATCTTTTGATTTTGGAATTACACATTTTGATCTTGCAAATAATTATGGCCCTCCGCCAGGTAGTGCTGAAGAAAATTTTGGTAGAATACTTCATAATCATTTAAAGCATTATAGGGATGAATTGATTATTTCATCTAAAGCTGGTTATTGGATGTGGCCTGGTCCATATGGTGACTTTGGTAGTAAAAAATATTTAATTGCCAGTCTTGATCAAAGTCTTAAAAGAATGAAAATTAACTATGTTGATATTTTTTATCATCACAGGCCTGATCGGGAAACACCTCTTGAAGAGTCTATGGGAGCATTGCAACAAATTATAAAACAAGGAAAAGCCCTTTATGTTGGGATATCAAATTATACTGCTGAAGATACTCTAAAAGCCTTTGAAATATTAAAAAATATGGGAATTCCATTATTAATCCACCAACCGAAATATTCTATGTTTGAGAGGTGGATTGAAAAAGGTTTATCAAAAGTTTTACTGGATTATGGAATAGGTGGAATTGCATTTTCACCTCTGGCTCAGGGATTATTGACAAACAAATATTTAGATGGAATACCATCAGATTCACGTGCTGCAAAAGAACACGGATTTTTAAAATCAACTGATATAACCCCAGAAATTATTAATAAAATAAGAAAACTTAATGAGTTGGCAATAAAAAGGGACCAATCGCTTGCACAAATGGCCCTAGCCTGGGTTTTACATAATCCTGCTATTACCTCAGTATTATTAGGTGTTAGTAAAGTTAGTCAACTAGTTGACAATATAAATACATTAAAAAATATTAATTTTACTAATGAAGAAATTAATGCAATTAATACTATTTTAGATTAATCCTAATATATGCACTTTGTTATTGATATAATCAAAGAAACAATTACGATAACAATGTTTGTTATGGTAATGATGATGATTATAGAATTTATTAATGTGAAATCACAAGGTGTATGGACAGCTTTCTTAAAAAATTCTGCATGGTTTCAAATAATTCTATCTGCATTTTTAGGATTAGCTCCAGGATGCTTAGGTGGATTTATTGTCGTTTCATTATATACCCATCGATTTATTCGGCTAGGAGCTCTGTTTGCAGCATTAATAGCAACATTTGGTGATGAAGCATATATTTTCTTCAGTCTCGATCCTATTCCTGCATTAATATTAGGAACAATATTATTCGTAATAGCCATATTATTTGGTTTTATGGTTGATCTCATTTATAAAAAAAATAAATTAGTAAAAAGAGCTGAACCAAATTTTATTATTCATAAAAAAGAAGAGTGTATTGAAAAACAACAAAAAATATCAATTTTTGAAAAATTAAAAAAAATAAGCTTTACAAGATCTTTATTAATTTTTGGAATTCTTGTATATCTAACTGCTATATTAACAGGCTCATTAGGAGAAACACACCATCATGATCAGGATATAGTAAATACTATTTTTTATGGTAAATGGTTAAATTTCACTTATTTACTAATCTCAATAGTGGCCTTTTCAATAATTCTCATTGTTAGCGATCATTTTATTGAAGAACATTTATGGGGACATGTAATTAAACACCATTTTTTAAAAATTTTTTTATGGACTTTCGGAGCAATACTGGTTATTCATATTGCTCTTGATTATCTCAATCTTAATAATTGGATATCTGGAAATCAACTAATTGTACTAATTGTTGCAATAACAATTGGGATTATACCTGTTTCAGGACCGCATTTATTATTTATATCATTGTTTGTTAATGGTACAATTCCATTTAGCATTTTGCTAGCCAACTCAATTGTACAAGACGGGCACGCTTCGCTACCCCTATTTGCAGAATCGAAAAGAAGTTTTGTGTTAGTGAAGTCTGTAAAATTTGTATTAGGATTATTAATTGGTTTGCTCGGTTTGTATACAAAATGGTAATAAACATTTGATCTTTTCTATTGTTATTTCTATATTGTTTTAAAATTAAATTTACAAATGATGAATTATGATTTATTAGTTATTGGGAGTGGCCCAGGAGGTTATGTAGCAGCTATACGTGCTTCCCAATTAGGTATGAAAGTAGGCGTTATTGAAAAAGCAGAACTTGGTGGTGTTTGCTTAAATTGGGGTTGTATTCCAACTAAATCGCTATTAAAAAGCGCTCAAGTTTACGATTATTTCAAGCATGCCGAAGAGTATGGAATTTCTATTGACGGTTCTGTAAAACCTGACTTTACTAAAGTTATTGAACGAAGCAGGGGAGTGGCAGAAGGTATGAGTAATGGAATTCAATATTTATTTAAAAAAAATAAAATAGAGGTACTTCAGGGATTTGGTAAGTTATTAGAAAATAAATCTATAGAAGTTGAAAATGCAAATGGAGAAAAAACAATTTATACTTCAAATAATATTATTTTAGCCACAGGTGCAAGGTCAAAAGAACTCCCTAATCTAAAACAAGATGGAAAAAGAATTATTGGATATAGGGAAGCTCTAACATTACCAAAATTACCTAAAACAATGCTTATTGTTGGATCTGGAGCTATTGGAAGTGAATTTGCTAATTTTTATGCTACAATGGGTACTGAAGTAACTTTAGTTGAATTTATGTCAACTATAGTACCAATAGAAGACGAAGATGTATCAAAACAATTGGCACGTTCATTTAAAAAACACGGTATAAAAGTTATGGTTGATTCCTCGGTAGAAAGTGTTGATCTTAGTGGAAAACTTTGTAAAGCATTTATTAAAACAAAAAAAGGAGTTGAAGAAATTGAGGCAGAGATTGTATTATCGGCTGTCGGAATAACTCCAAATATTGAGAATATTGGACTTGATAAACTTGGAATTACTATAGAAAATGGGAAAATAAAAGTTGATGATTATTACAAAACTAATATTGAAGGAATATATGCTATAGGTGACATAGTTCATGGTCCAGCATTAGCTCATGTAGCATCAGCTGAAGGGATAACTTGTGTGGAAAAAATTGCAGGATTAAATCCTGAACCATTGGATTATAAAAACATACCAGGTTGTACTTATACAAATCCCGAAGTTGCTTCCGTAGGATTAACCGAGAAAGCTGCAAATGAAGCTGGATATGATATTAAAATTGGAAAGTTTCCCTATACCGCGTCTGGAAAAGCCAGTGCAGCTGGACAAAAAGATGGATTTGTTAAATTAATTTTTGATGCAAAGTACGGTGAGTTACTTGGCGCCCACTTAATAGGAGCAAATGTAACAGAAATGATTGCAGAGCTAGTTTTAGGGAAAAAATTAGAAACAACAGGACATGAAATTGTAAAATCAATTCATCCTCACCCAACCATGTCTGAAGCGATAATGGAAGCAGCAGCAGCAGCTTATGGTGAAGTAATTCACATTTAATAGATTATTAAGAGGTTGTCACCAAAGTCCTTTAACGTCATTGCAAGCGGAGCGAAGCAATCTGTAATTGTGTGATAATCAACATGAGATTGCCACACTTCGTTCGCAATGACGAAATGATTTTTACTTTTGAGACAGCCCCTTATCATTTCTGCTTTACAATTTTTTTCAAGTCTTTTAACAATAATCCATCTGGACTTTTATCATTAATCATATGCATATCAAAATAATAAAAATTCGCATCTGCTGCACCAACAAGCATTTTATAGCACCTTGCTTTAAGTAAGGTCCCTTCCGGACCAATTTTATGTAGAAAAACAACATCCTTATCTTTATTTTTAATTGCTTCTTTTATTACATCTTTAGTAGTTATCTTAACTTTATATGGATATACTTTTTTAATTTTATCAGTTGTATTAATACTTTTTTGTAAATCATCTTTAACCAGATATAATGTTTTCTCTTTTATATCCCCCATATTATCATTATAATGCTTAAAAATATTTGGAGAAATTAAATCAGGGTTTTTATAAATTAATTGAATATGGTTTTGCATAAAACGAATAAGTGTTCCCAACTTGTATAAATAACTTGATTCATCAACAGATTTATATGAAAGAGGAACTCCGCAAATTTCAGGTAAATATTCATAATCTTTAATTTTATCTGATCCTAGCCAAACACTTAAAAAATTATATTCAGGTTTCGAATCATCCTTATCAAACTGAACCTGATTCATTATAAGAAAAGAATATTGGGGGTCCATAAATTTTTCATGGAATTCCTTTATCGATATGAACTCATAGGGAGTAATTGTCCAATTAGCTTTAACAACATCCTGTATATCAAAATTATACTCAAGCATCGGGTTATCTTCCAAAACAACCAATGTTTTTGTTTTTAAAAATGCTTCCAATTCCTCAACTGTTGGCATATAATCTTTAGAAAACGCAAATATTGCGCTTGCTAAGAAAATAGATAAAGTAATTAATGATTTCATAATAATTTAGTATTTAGTTATTTAATTGAAAATACAAGGGATTTCGTTCATTATATTTGCGTAAATAATAAAATTTTAATTGTTTCTTTTTACGCTTTTTTAATGCTGTATATTCATCATGTAATTCAGGGTCATTCATTAAAATTATTTCAAGTCCCTGAACATTATAATCATAAATTTTACCAGTTTTAAAATCCAATAAATATTGCCTTAGTTCAGAAGATTTTGTAGTAACCGGTCTCATTGAATTATAATAAGAATTATAATAATACGGGTCATTATAATAAGTAGAATAAACAGTAATATCAGCAACAAAATGGCATACACTACCAATAATTGATATTCTGTGAAATCCTTCACTTAATCCAATATACAAGAACCCATTATCAGAGTATCCCCATATTGTATTTGGTTTTATTAATTGTTTCATTCCAAATTTATCGTATATATAAACTTTATCTTTAATAAATAATTTATCAAAAAAATCCCTATCATTAGGGTCTAATGAACTAATTATTCTCGATATAGGAATTGGGTTATTATTTTTAACCTGTTCAAAATCTAAATAAATTCCTTCTTTAAATTCAAATTCAGGGGTGTATTTTATATAATTCGTTGTATCCAGAGATAATGCGAATCCACTGTAAGTTATTAATAATAAGCAAATAATAGGTAATAATTTCATTTAAAATACTATAATAAATGATTAACTAAAGATACTTAATATGGAAAATAAAATTTATGAATTCCAAAATAAATAATTGATTTTTTTGACTAATGGCTTCTATACGTTTACTAAATGTATTTTTGATTCATATTTTTTTTTTATATTTAACATTCGATATATTGTACTTTTTACATTATTTATGACATTATTAGATAAAATATTAAATATTATAAAAACAGATGATGATAATGAACAGGAAATAATATCAAATATTGAATCTGTTTTATTGACTTTTTTTAATATTATTACATTAATTGCATCTGTATTATTTTGTATTGTTGGTATAATAGCCAGACAAAAAATAAACGCAATTGTTATAATTGGCGCAATACTTTTATTAGTAATTAACCTTATCCTTATAGTAAAGAATAAATTTATTGAGCTTACCAAGTATTTTTATTTAATAATTGTCGGTATTGTGTCTATATATATCTTAATTAATCCTTCTCCTGAAATAATGATCATTATATTTTTAACTTTTCCTATAGATACTTTTCTTATTTTAGGTAAATCGAAGGGGAACAAAATATCTCTAGGACTTTTCTTCATTTCTATTCTTGTTATGTTTTTGCCCTATTTTACTCCCTTAGAACCATCTTTAAGTATTGGCGTAATTTTTCTTCTGTTAACTGCATATATAGCCTTACATTACATAATATATGTATATGTGTATCTTAAGGAAAAGCAAATAAAAGTAATAACGGATAGTTTAAATAGTTCAAAAAATATCATAAAGCAAAAAGATAAATTTCTTTCAAAATTATCTCATCAAATAAGGACTCCGTTAAATAACATAATGGTAGTAACAAACTTGGTTAATAATGCAGAAATGGATCAAAAACAGCGTGATTTAATTGATACGATACAGGCCTCAGCTAATAACCTAGCTAATGTTGTAAATAATATATCGGAATTTTCAACAGTTGAAATATCAGAGAGTTCTGAATATAATATTGACTTTGAATTATTTGAAACTATAAATAATACATTAAAAATATTTACACAGCAGAATGAGGAAAAAATTCATTTCAAAATAAATATACCTCAAGAGCTCACTTCTAATATACAGGGAAATCCAATTAAAATAAAACAAATTTTTCTTAATCTGATTGAAAGTATTTTAAAAAATAAAACCGAATTAGAAATTAATATCGATGTAACCATAGGTGTTTTAAAGAAAACCGGAAACAACCTTAAAGTTTTATTTGAGATAATAAGCGATCAACCTCTTCAAGCTCCTATCGACGAATCTAAACAAAAATATATTTCAACAATTGAAACTTCTGCTAAAAATAAGCAAGGAGATTTAATTAATTTGCTTGATATATCAATTGCGAACCGAATTGTCGAACTTGAAAATGAGAAAATAGCAATTGATATTTCAAATGAAAAGACTGTTTTTTCATTTGCCTTAAATTTATCTCATGGAGAACCAGAGATATCTGAAAAGCATAAAGTTGCTGAATCCGAGCATGGAAGAGCTCCGAACATACCTTTAAATGAATCAAATGTTCTTTTAGTTGAAGACAATATTATTAATCAAAAGATAGTTATACTTAGCTTAAAAAAATCTGTAAAAAATATTGATATTGCAAATAATGGAAAAGAAGCACTTGATATGTTTGGTACATCAAAATATGACTTAATATTAATGGATATTCAGATGCCAATAATGAATGGAATTGTTACAACAAAGAAAATCCGCGAAATTGAGTCAAGCACAAATACACATACTCCTATAATAGCTATAACCGCAAATGCATTACTTGGTGATAAAGAAAATTGTCTGGCGGCAGGTATGGATGATTATATAAGTAAACCTTTCCAGATTGAAATTCTTCTTAAAAAAATGGAGTCTCAATTAAGTAATCTATAATTCATTTGGATTTATACCAATTACCAGAATATCATCAACTTGTTCAACTTCATTCATCCATTTCTCAATACTTTCTTTTAAAAAAAGTCGTTGTTTAACCATCGTAAGCTTATGGATAGTTAACAACAAATGTCGGAATCTTCTGAATTTAAACTTCTTTTCTTCAGGACCACCAAATTGGTCTGTATAACCATCTGTAAATAAGTAAATCATATCAACTCCATCTAGAGGGACAATATGTTTTGTATAGGATTGATCTTCTTTTAAAAGCCCTACAGTATAACGGTCAGCTTTAACTTCAATAATTTTGTTTTCTCTTACTAAATACAAAGGGTTAAATGCACCTGCAAATTCAAGAATTTTTGTTTCTTTATTAATTACGCAAAAAGCCATATCCATACCATCTTTAACTGTAATATCGCCAAACTCATAATCTTTATTAAATGTATTTGCAACACCTGTATTAAGCATATTTAATACTTCAGAAGGATCTTCAATTTTTTGAACCATAGTAATATTTCTCAGCAGTTCAAATCCTATCAATGACATAAAGGCTCCCGGAACCCCATGACCTGTACAATCAACAACAGCAAGAAAAACTTTGCTGTTATTCTGACCTATCCAATAAAAATCGCCACTTACAATATCTTTTGGCATATATAAAATAAAAGAGGATGGCAGGATTCTCTTAAAATATTTTTCAGATGGCATTATTGCCTCCTGTATTCGTTTCGCGTAATTAATACTATCAGTAATATTTTTGTTTTTAATAATTAATTCCTCACGTTGCTTTTCAACCTCCAAACTTGCAAACTCTTTATCTCTTAGAATTTTATTTGATTTTCGGAGCTTGTTAGTTCGGTACTGAAAAAGAAAAATAAATATGACAATAACTAAAATACTATAGAGGCCAATTGCGATTTTTCCCTTCCAAAATGGGGTTTCAACAATAAGAAACAGTGAGGTACCCTTTTCATTCCATAAATTATCATTATTAGAACCTTTTACCTTAAAATTATAATTACCAGATGGAATATTCGAAAAAGTTGCCTTTCGATTATTACCAATATTTATCCACTCATCTTCCATTCCCTTTAAATAATATGCATAATTACATTTTTCAGGCCTGGTAAAATCCAATGCAGCAAATTCAATTGTAAAATGGTTGCTTTCATATGGAATAAATACTGTATCTCCATCCTGAATTGATATTTTTGTTTTCCCTCCTTTTCTATATAATTCAAAAGCTGTAATAACAATGTTTGGATTATTCATATTTAATTTAATCGAATCAGGATAGTAATAATTTATACCATTATGCCCAACAAAAAACATTTCCTCTTTAGCACTTTTAAAGGAGCCTCCTATAATAAAATCATACCCATATATTCCATCAATAATATCAAAATTTAATATTTCACCAGATTTTTTATTAATTCTTGAGATCCCTTTATTTGTAGAAACCCATAAATATATATCTTCATCAAGCAGGGAGTATATTACGTTATTAGCTAATCCTTCAAATTCAGTATAAACTTGAAATTGTTTTTCATTAAGATCAAATTTATTTAGTCCATTTGAGGTTCCAATCCAAAGAATGTTCAATGAATCAATAAGCAATGAAAAAATTCGGTTATCACTAAGATTCAATGCATTTTTTTTACTTTCACTATTAAAATGCATAATTTCATTTGTTGCTATATTTATTTTATCAAGACCATTATCTGTTCCTACCCAAATGTTATTATTATGATCTTCTGCTAAAGCAAATACCCTGTTACTGCTTATTTTATTTGTATCATTTTCTTTATAAAAACTTAAAATAAAATTATTTGCGTATTTATGAAGTCCCTTTTCAGATGCAAACCAAATTGAATGATCTTTTGATTCAATGATGCAATAAACCATGTTGTTAATAAAAACATCCGATTCTTCCATAAATCGAATTGGTGCTTTAATTGAATTTTGAGTTTTAATAAATATGCCATTATTTGTTCCAATTATTATTTCATCATTATTAAACTCCTTGAAACATGAAATAAAGTTAGTTGATAAACCATGGTTATTATTGTATTTATTCTTAATATTTAATGTTTTTCTGTTAAGTATATATAAACCCGAATTTTCAGTTCCTATCCAAATATTATCTTGCCTATCAATAAAAATTGATTGAATATTATTTTCTAAAAAAGATAGTTTTTTATTTTTTGGTGAGTATAGATTAAACTTCTTTCCATTTTCATTTAATTTAAATAATCCTTTTTTGTCTGTTCCAATCCAAAAAATATTGGAATTGTCTCTAATAATGCTGGTTATATAATTATTCCGGAAGAATTCTAATGCTGAATTTTTATAAAATATATCATAATATTGAAATGTTTTATTATTTATATTAAAAACTAATAGACCTTTTTCAGTTCCAATTAAAAGATTTTCATTATCATATTGATAAATATCAGTTATACAATTAGATTCATTATTTCCAACGTTAATATCATGTATAAAATGTTGAAATATATTATTTTTACGATCGTATTTATTTAACCCTTCTTTTGCACCAATCCAAAGATTTCCGTCAATATCTTCAAATATTTTTACAACAAAATTATTACTTAAAGATTTATCGTTATTCTTAATTGTATAAAACCGTTTAAACTGTTCAAGAGCCCTATCAAAATAATTTAAACCGTCTTTTGTGCCTATCCAAAGATTTCTATTTTTATCAATATAAATTGTTGATTTACAAATCTCAGGTTCTGGGTTAAAAACATCATTGTAAAATTGGAAATTATATATAGCATTTGATTTGTAATTTATTTTATCGAGATATTTTTCCGTTTTCACCCAGGTATTTCCAGCATTGTCACATTTAATTGCTTGAATTTCATTTGCTGAAATTGAATTTTGACTACTTATTTCAGAATATCTATTAAAAACTTGATCCTTCTTAGTCAAAACATTTAAACCTGAAATAGTTCCTATCCATATATTTCCATAAACATCTTCGTCAATAGTTGTTATCCAATTATTTGATATCGTATTTGAATCACCATAATAATTCTTAAAAATATCAAATTCATAACCATTATATCTATTTAATCCATCTTTTGAACCAATCCATAGATATCCTTCGGAATCCTGAAATAACACTGTAATCCCATTATTTGATAAGCCATTTATATCTGTAAAATTTAATAAGCTAATATTATTAGAAGGTTTTGCAAAAACATTAGTTATTATTATATACTGCAAAAAAAATATTACTACGCTTATTAGTCTTAAGGTTTTCATGAATTAGAAATACTAAATTAATATTTCTTACCTATTCTTTCAAAATTAATTAAATATACTATTTTTCATTAATTATATCATATTTCTTTATTTCAGCTCCTTCTGTCTTCACTAATTTTTGGTATTTTATGGATGGAGATTCAATTAATTTCCCTAAATGTAATTTATCCCACATTTTGTCAACCTTTTTAATAGTATCTTTATCTGAAATAATAATATTTGGCCATTTCATCCTTTTATCCCTTTTTCGGTTATATTTGGAAGTTCCATCATAAACAATACATTTTGTGATATTTTTTTTACAATAATAAATATCAAATTTGGGATCAATATTACTTAAAATAAACCAAATTATTGATTTATAGTCAATTAATGAAATCCCTTTATCTATAACTATTAAATGTAATAAAGGATTTGTTAAAAATGTTTTTAATTCTTCGTGAAATAATATCCTTTCCAGATCAAACTCTATTTCATCAATTCCAATTATTAGAATCGGAAAATTATTTCGGAATAAACTGTTGTTAATTTCTATAGCTATTTTCTCTTGTTTTCCGGGCGTATTCACTATTTCATTAAAAATTAAATCGTTACTTATGTTTAATTTTTCTTCAAAATATTTTTTTGTAGCATCGATACAAATTTTTCCTCCAAATGAGTTAGTAGTACTTGTATGATCTAATACATCTAATGGTCCAATAGTAGTATAATAATCCCTCGCAGGATCTGTATTTTCAAGTATTGAGGCAATTACATCATTAGTATTCCTTATCTCACAATTTTGATCTACTATTATAATCACTTTATTAAACATCATTTGTCCTGCTCCCCATAATGTATTAGCAACTTTAAATGCATGTCCTGGATACTTTTTATCAATTTTAACAATTGCTAAATTATGAGCAACACCTTCAAATGGTAAATATAAATCAATAATTTCCGGAGAAATAGATATTTTTATGGGTGACAAAAATATGCGTTCTGTAGCTTTCGCAATAAAAGCATCTTCCTGGGGAGGTATACCAACGATTGTTGCAGGATAAACAGCATCTTTTTTGTGCGTAATACATGTTAAATGAAACTTCGGATAATAATCCTCAAGTGAATAAAATCCTGTGTGATCACCAAAAGGACCTTCTTTAATAAAATCTTCAGATGTATCAATAAACCCTTCAATAACAAAATCCGCATCTTGTGGAATATAAATATCCTGAGTAATGCATTTTACTAACTCAACTCGTTTATTTCTTAAAAATCCAGCGAAAAGATATTCATCAATATTGTCTGGTAAAGGAGCTGTTGCCACGTATGTATATATTGGGTCTCCCCCTAAAACTACTGCAACAGGCATTTTTTTATTTAATTTCAAGTATTCATTAAAATGTTGAGCGCCACCTTTATGTCTATGCCAATGCATACCTGTTTCATCTTTCGAAAATAATTGCATTCTGTACATTCCAACATTTCTAATTTTATTTACAGGATTAACAGTATGCACTATAGGCAATGTTATAAATCTTCCTCCATCATAAGGCCAGCATTTTAATACTGGTAATGAAGTTAAATCCGGTGAAGTATTAATTATTTCTTGACAAATACCTTTTGTTTTTTTTCCCCTCGGTACCCAATTTGAAATACCTTTAATTTTATAAAGAATTTTAAGTTTATCAATAATATTAAGATGTAAGGGATTAAAATCTTTCAATAACAAATTAAGTCGGGTTCCAATATCATTTAAATTCTCAATTCCCAATGCCAGGCACATTCTTCTATCCGATCCTAAAGCATTGATAAGTAATGGGTAATCTGTTCCTGTATTTTCAAATAATAATGCTTTTCCTCCTTCTTTTTGCTTTGATATCCTATCTACAATTTCCGTAATTTCAAGCTCAGGATTTACAAACTCCTTAACCCGGATTAATTCATTATTTTTTTCCAATAATTCAATAAAAGATCTGAGTCCGTTTTTACTACCCATAATTAAAAAAAAGGCATATAAATGCCATTAATTATTCAAATTTAATTAAAATAATTCATTATAATTCTGGATTATTACCAGATTACTTGTCCTTTTTTGAATTTCCTATTGCAAATTGCTCTAACATTTCAGTAGTTAACGATTTTGGCCTTTCTATTGGATAACCCAGAGCTCTATCCCATATAATATTGGCAGTGACACCTATCGCTCTACCAATAGCAAACAAAACAGTATAAAACTCATACTGAGTTATTCCATAATGCCATTGAATAACTCCAGATTGTGCATCAACATTCGGCCAAGGATTCTTTGCTTTCCCATGCTCTTTTAATATAGGTGGAACTACTTTATATAGTAAATCAACATAGTCAAATAATGGATCACCTTTTAAATACTTTTTACTAAATTCTCTCTGAATTGAATATCTTGGATCAGTTTTACGAAGAACCGCATGGCCAAAACCTGGAATTACCTGTCCTGAATTCAAAGTATCCCATACAAATTGTTTCATTTCATCTTCAGTAGGTTTTACTCCACCCATTTTTTTGTATAAATCCTGTAACCACATTAAAACTTCCTGATTTGCCAGACCATGCAAAGGACCTGCCAATCCATTAACCATGGCAGAAACTGACAAATAGATATCACTTAAAGAGCTTCCTACAAGATGGCCAGTATGAGCGCTTACATTTCCACTTTCATGATCAGCATGTATTATAAAATGTAAGCGTGATACTTCATCATAAGGTTTACCTATTCCCAACATATGTGCAAAGTTTGCTCCAAAATCTAATTCAGGATTTTGTTCAACGCTTTTACCATCCTTATATAGTTTTGCATAAATATATGAAGCTATTACAGGTAATTTAACAAGTAAATTTAAAGCATCTT
The DNA here is from genome assembly GCA_964496465.1 of uncultured Bacteroidales bacterium. Lineage (GTDB taxonomy): Bacteria > Bacteroidota > Bacteroidia > Bacteroidales > CAYFUP01 > CAZBZX01. The sequence continues at coordinate 837 of CAZBZX010000036.1, read as the reverse complement.
CATAAGTAGGCTCCCAGTAATCATGCTTATTTATACCTGCATGGTATTTTTTATTAAAAAATGATTCCTGGCTCATGGTTAATATTGCCGTAGAAAAAATAGTCATAGGATGACTTTCTGGTGGAAAAGCATCGATTACATTATAGACATACCTCGGTAAAATTCTCCGTTTCTTAAATTCACTGGCAACGTCATGTACTTCCTCTTCATTTGGAATTTCACCTGTTATAAGCAAATATACCAAGCCCTCAACAAATGGCATCTCAGCACCTTTTGGTTTTGGGAGTTTATTAAATACTTCAGGCAAAGTAAAACCTCTATATCTAATACCTTCATAAGGGTCAAGGTATGAGATATCAGTTATTAAAGATTTTATACCCCGCATCCCACCAATTACTTGGTTAATTGTAACCTGATCTATTACAACATCTCCATAATGCTGGATTAGGTTATTAATTCGAGGTCTCCATTCTTCAATTTTTTGAGCAAGTTTTTCTTTTAAGATTGACATCTATATATATTTTAATAATTATTAAATTTAATGAAAACTACGCTTAAATAAAAACAAAAAGGGTAGCAAAATTTTGCTACCCTTTATTTTCTTATAAATTTGCATTTTAACAGCCATATATGGCAGCATCTCCTAATTCTTCTTCAATTCTAAGAAGTTGATTATATTTTGCAATACGATCTGAACGACTTAATGAGCCAGTTTTTATCTGACCTGAATTTGTTGCAACTGCTATGTCAGCTATAGTGGTATCCTCAGTTTCACCGGATCTGTGTGATGTAACAGTTGTATATCCAGCCCTATGTGCCATTTCAATGGCATCTAAT
>CAZBZX010000035.1:0-16817 GCA_964496465.1 uncultured Bacteroidales bacterium | reverse complement strand
TGTTTCTAATACCATATGATTAATATCAATTTCTTTTATCGTCTTATCCAAACCTGAATTTTTAAATGTAACAACTCCACCTATTCCAAGTAAAAATCCTTTATTTATAACTTGTATTGCTTGCTCAACAGTTCCTGTAAAACAATGAAATATTCCAGTAATTTTTTCATTTTTATAAATATCCAAAACATGAATTACTTCATTAAAAGATTCCCGGGTATGTATAATAATAGGTAAGTTTTTTTTTATGGCTAATTCAATCTGGTAAGCAAAAGCCTTCTTTTGCTCATTGATATAGGTTTTATCCCAATATAAATCTATTCCAATTTCTCCAATAGCAACTATTTTTTTATTTTGCAACCTATCTTCAATTTTATTTAATTCATTTTTATAATCTTGTTTGACAGAAGAAGGATGTAAACCTAGGGTTGGAAAACAATTCAAAGGATATTTCAGGCAAATATCCAGCATAACCTGAATTGAACTGAAATCTATATTAGGTAATACCATTTTATCTATTCCCAATGCAATGGCTGAATCAATAATATGATCTCTATCATTATTAAATTGCTCTAAATATAAATGTGTATGAGTATCAATAAATTGCATTGTTTGTGACTAATCTTTAGCGAGAATACAAAATTAAGTTTATTAATTGATGATTTCATAGTTTCCCTTTAATTTATAAAATAAATCAAAAATATTATATAAAATTGAAACACTTAGCGTAAAAAATACGTTAAGTTTGGTTAAAAGTATATTATTTCATATTTTTACTGAAAATTTTATATGAATAGTACTCTAAATCCTCATGTATCAGTTGATTGTGTTGTTTTCGGTTTTGATTCGGAAAGATTAAAAGTACTGTTAGTTGAACGAAAAATAATATCTGATAATCAAAATAAAACTGTTTCTAGGGATTTAAAATTACCAGGAGATCTTGTCCGGGATGATGAAAATTTAAATAATTCAGCAATAAGAGTTTTAAAAGAACTAACCGGATTAGATAATATTTATTTAGAACAATTTTATTCATTTGGTAATCCTGATAGGATAAACAACCCAAAAGATTTAAACTGGCTTATTACCACTTCTAATTTACCCATTCAAAGAGTTGTAACTGTTGCTTATTATTCACTGGTAAAATTAGATATAAGTAATATATCGCCAAGTTCAGAAGAATATAATTACAACTGGCATAATGTTAAAGATGTTCCGAAATTAGCTTTTGACCACAATAACATTCTTGATAAAGGACTCGAGGCACTTAGAGAAAAAATAAAAAGTGAGCCTGTGGGATTTGAATTATTACCAAAAAAATTCACAAAGAACCAACTTCAAAAAGTATATGAAGAAATACTTGGGGTACAACTGGATAATAGAAATTTCAGAAAAAAACTTTCCAATTTAAAATATATTGTACCTTTAAATGAAAAGCAAAAGGGAGTATCCCATAAACCAGCACAATTATATAAATTTGAGAAGAAAGTATATCTAAAGAACAAAAAAGATAGTTTAGGATTTTTGATGTAAAACATAAATATAAATAAGTATGAATTTATTAGGATTAGACATAGGAAGTTCTTCAATTAAGGCGACCATTATAAATGCAGAAACAGGTAAAGCGCTGGCGTCAGAGTATTATCCCAAAAAAGAGATGGAAATTTCAGCAGTAAAAGCAGGATGGGCAGAACAAGATCCTGAATTATGGTATGCAAATGCTAAAAAAGCTATTAGGGAAGTTATAAATGAATCTGGGGTTCTTCCTAAAACAATAAAAGCTATTGGCATTTCATATCAAATGCATGGTTTGGTTCTAATCGATAATAATAAAAAAGTGCTTCGACCTTCAATTATCTGGTGCGATAGTAGAGCAGTTGAGATTGGAAACAAAGCATTTAAAGAAATCGGAGAAAATGAATGTTTAGCTACTCTTCTTAATTCTCCGGGAAATTTTACAGCATCAAAACTTAAATGGGTAAAAGATAACGAACCTGAATTATACAATAAAATTTACAAAATAATGTTACCTGGCGATTATATAGCCATGAAATTGACTGATAAGATAAGCACAACTGTATCAGGTTTATCTGAGGGAATTTTCTGGAATTTTCAGAAAAATGAAATTTCAGATGCCTTATTGAATTATTATGGATTTTCAAAAGATTTTATTCCTGATATTGTGCCAACATTTGCTGATCATGGAGAATTAACTTCTGAAGCCGCAAGTGACCTAGATTTAATACCTGGTATAAAAGTAACTTATAGAGCAGGAGACCAACCTAATAATGCCTTTTCACTTAATGTACTTAATCCAGGTGAAATTGCTGCAACAGCAGGAACTTCAGGTGTTGTTTATGGAGTTAGTGACCAGGTAAAATATGATCCACTTTCAAGAGTAAATACATTTGCACACGTAAATCATGATATAAATAATACTCGACTGGGAGTATTGCTATGTGTAAATGGGTGCGGCATACAAAATTCATGGCTAAAAAAGAATATTGTTGACGAAAACACGAACTATCCAGAGATGAACCATATTGCAGAAACTGCACCTATTGGTTCCGAAGGATTGAAAATTTATCCATTTGGAAATGGTGCTGAAAGAATGTTAAACAATAAAGATGTTGGAGCGCAAATGCAAGATCTAAACTTTAATATCCATTCTCAAGCTCATATGCTTAGAGCAGCTCAAGAAGGAATTGTTTTTTCATTAAAATATGGAATTGAAGTAATGGAAGAAATAGGGATTACGCCAAAAATAATAAGGGCCGGGAAAGCCAATATGTTTTTAAGTCCTTTATTTAGAAGCACATTATCAAATATTACTGGGGCCACAATCGAATTGTATGATACAGACGGATCATTGGGCGCTGCCAGGGCGGCAGGCGTAGGAGCCGAAATTTATAAAACATTTGAGGAAGCATTTACTTCACTCGAAAAACTAGATATAATAATACCAGATATTCAAAATCAAAATGCTTCTATTGAGGCTTATGAAAATTGGAAATCAAAACTTCAAAGTTTGCTTAAATAAAAGTGGTTACAAATAAAAACATATTATTTTCAATATTTTTAGGCTTCGGATTAATTGGAATTCAATTTACTCCTTCATACTATTCATCAGCTTTTAGCTCAAATATTTCTTCTGACACACTTACTTTTAAAAATAATTTATTACCTGTCGATGAACGAATTGAAGACCTAATCAAAAGGATGACTTTAGATGAAAAAGCTTCACAAATGGTTTATAATAGCACAGCAATAGAAAGATTAGGAATACCTGAATATAATTGGTGGAGCGAAGCTTTGCATGGGGTTGCCCGCTCAGCAAAAGCAACTGTTTTTCCTCAAGCAATCGGTTTAGCTGCAACTTTTGATGAAGAATTAATTTATCGAATTTCATCAGCTATTGGTGATGAAGGAAGGGCAATATACAATTATTCCGTTGCAAATAATGACCGGGAACAATATAAAGGATTGACTTTCTGGTCACCAAATATAAATATTTTTCGTGACCCCCGCTGGGGTAGAGGACATGAAACTTATGGAGAAGATCCTTATTTATCAGGACTACTTGGGTCTGCATTTGTAAGAGGATTACAAGGCAACGACTCAACTTATTTAAAAGCAGCAGCTTGTGCTAAACATTATGTTGTTCATAGCGGACCTGAAGCTTTGCGTCATGAATTTAATGCAATAGCAAGTAAGAAAGACTTGTATGAAACCTATCTCCCTGCATTTCATACCTTAGTTGATGCAGGTGTAGAGACAATTATGTGTGCATATAACAGAACAAACGATAAGCCTTGCTGTGGAAGTGATGAACTGCTTATAAATATTTTACGGCATGAATGGGATTTTAAAGGCCATATCGTAAGTGATTGCTGGGCTTTACTTGATATTCATGAAAATCATAAATATACTCAAACACCTGAAGAATCAGCTGCTTTGGCAATTAAAAATTCCATAAATTTAAATTGTGGAATTATCTACAATGCAATCCCAAATGCTGTTATACAAGGATTGTTAACTGAAGAGGAAGTTGATGAAGCGCTAAAACCATTATTAAAAACACGATTTAAACTTGGTCTTTTTGATCCACCTGGATCCACACCTTTTGATAGTATTTCAACCGATATTATAAACTCAAAAAAGCATAAAAAATTAGCTCTGGAAGCAGCAACTAAATCAATTGTTTTATTAAAAAATAAAAATAATATCCTACCCCTTAAAAAAGATTATAATAGTATTTTTATAACAGGCCCTAACGCTGCCAATATAGATGTCCTGCTAGGTAACTATTATGGTATTAATGATAATATGGTTACTATTCTGGAAGGGATTGCTTCAAAAGTAAGTCCGCATACAGCTATTAGATATAAATACGGAGTTTTACTCAATAGTGAAAATGCAAATCCAAGGGATTGGTCAACAGGAAATGCAAAAAATTCAGATGCAACAATCGCCGTATTAGGTATTGCACCACTGCTTGAAGGTGAAGAAGGAGAAGCGATTGCTTCAGCTTATGGTGGGGATAGAAATGATATTTCACTTCCAGAAAATCAAATTCATTATTTAAAACAACTAAGAGAAAGTGCCGGAGATAAACCAATAATCCTGGTTTTAACAGGAGGATCAGCAATATCAATTTTAGAAGTTGAAAATTTAGTGGATGCTATAGTATATGTATGGTATCCTGGAGAACAAGGCGGACAGGCAGTTGCTGATATTATTTTTGGCGATGCAGTTCCAAGCGGAAGATTACCAATAACAATTCCAAAATCATTAAATCAGCTTCCTGATTATGAGAATTATAATATGGCGAACAGAACATATAAATATATGGTTGAGGATGCACTTTATCCTTTTGGTTTTGGACTAAGCTATACAACCTTTGAATATTCTAATTTAAAATTAAGTAAAAAAAATATTCATATTGGAGAAGAAATTATTGCTGAGATAACTTTAAATAACACTGGAAATATATTGGCCAGCGAAGTTATTCAAGTTTATATTACAGATTTAGAAGCAACCTTTAAGGTTCCAAAATTTTCTTTGATTGATGTAAAGAAAATTGAATTAGCTGCTGGAGAAAGTAAAAATGTAAAATTCGCAATTACAAAAAAAATGATGGAGAGTATAAATATGGAAGGAAAAGGAATAATTGAACCAGGTAAAATGAAAATTACTATTGGAGGGTCATCTCCAGGAGAAAGAAGTATTGAACTTGGAGCAACAAAACAATTAGAAGAAGTATTTAAAATTCAATAAAAACTATTAAATTATTTAATTATGGATTACTTATTAGGAAATACAGAATTTTTTCCAGGAATTGGAAAAATAAAGTTTGAAGGAAAAGAATCACAAAATCCTTTAGCATTCAGATACTACGATGAAAATAAAGTAGTAGGTGGTAAAACAATGAAAGAACATTTTCGATTTGCAGTTGCCTATTGGCATTCTTTCTGTGGTGAAGGTGGGGATCCATTTGGTCCGGGAACAAGAGGCTTAAAATGGAATGAAAAAACAGATATAATTTCAAAGGCAAAAGATAAAATGGATGCCGCTTTTGAATTTATTACAAAATTAGGCGTCCCATATTATTGTTTCCACGATATAGACTTAGTTGATGAAGGCAATTCAATAGCTGAATATGAAAAAAATGTTCAGACTATTGTTGATTATGCAAAAGAAAAACAAAAAGCATCAGGAGTAAAATTATTATGGGGAACTGCAAATGTATTCTCGAATAAAAGATACATGAATGGCGCTTCAACAAATCCTGATTTTAATGTTTTGTGTCATGCTGCTACACAGGTTAAAAATGCCATTGACGCTACTATCGCTTTAGGAGGCGAAAATTATGTATTCTGGGGTGGACGTGAAGGATATATGTCATTGTTAAACACAAACATGAAACGTGAACTTGAACACCTTGGAAAATTCTTAACTATGGCAAGAGATTATGGCCGAAAACAAGGTTTTAAAGGAACTTTCTTTATTGAACCAAAACCAATGGAACCTACAAAACATCAATATGATTTCGATTCTGCAACTGTAATTGGATTCCTAAATAAATATGGTTTAGCTGGTGATTTTAAACTAAATATTGAAGTAAATCATGCCACTCTAGCTGGTCATACTTTCCAACATGATTTACAAGTTGCTGCTGATGCTGGTTTACTAGGCAGTATTGATGCAAATAGAGGGGATTATCAAAATGGCTGGGACACTGACCAATTTCCAATTAACATTTATGAATTGGTTGAAGCTATGCTTGTTATTTTAGAAGCAGGTGGTTATAAAGGTGGTGGCACAAACTTTGATGCCAAAGTGAGAAGAAATTCAACTGATCTTGAAGATATGTTTATTGCGCATGTAGCAGGAATGGATGCTTTTGCCAGGGCTCTTGAAATCTCTCATAAAATTCTATCAGAATCTGATTATTCAAAAATGAAAAAAGCAAGATATGCCTCTTATGATAGTGGTGATGGAAAAGCTTTTGAAGAAGGAAAACTAAAATTTGAAGATCTAAGAAATTTAGCGATCAAAAATGGTGAGCCAAAAATGATTAGTGGGAAACAAGAACTTTATGAAGCTTTAATTAATATGTATATTTAATGTATCAGAAAAAGTAAATTTTTCTTTCATTTATTATGGTTTAGGGTATCTTTTTAAAAAGGTACCCTTTTTATTTTATAGTTTCAAATAAAAAAATAATACTAATGCAAAATAAAATGTATTAGCTATGTTATCATATCAAACATAACTATTTCTTTTCTATTTTAAACTTTTCTATTCAATTATCAATAATTCTTTATATTTAGCCTTATCAGCACTAATATTAATAATATAAATTCCCTTTTCAATTCCTGTAAGGTTTATCTGATTCATACCAGGATAGAAACTTTGTTTAGTCATTATTTCTTTTCCCAATATATTATACATTGAAACCTGGTAGGAATTGTATTTAACAGGCAAGCTTAAATTAATAACCTGATTTGAAGGATTTGGAAAAATTTGAATGTTATGAATTAAATAATCTTCAATACCTGTACTAGTTGTTTCCGGCGGATCTTCAACATAATTTACAGTTATATCAAATGTGGTTGAAACACTTTCAGAAAACACATCACTGGCAGTAACTTTTATAGTAATTGTTCCCGCATCATCATTTGTTGGAGTTCCATCAAATACCCCTGTATAAATATTAAATGAAAGCCAATCAGGTAATTCTGAATCATCATCTAATGAAGCTGAATATACAAGTTTATCACCATCAGTTAAATTTGAATCAGAAAATACAGTTGCAGGAATAGCAAATTGAAATTCAGATTTAGCATCTATAGTTTGGTCTTCAATAGTACCTGCTAATTGCGGAACACTGTTTTTAATTGAAGTGGTATATACTTCAAACTCAAAAATAGAATATCCCCATTCTGTCCCTCTTTTTATACCCTTCATTTTAATATATCTTACATCAATAGGATCAAAAACTATCAAGTCTTTTTCGCCATTTCCAGCCTTTTCCTGGTATACAGTATTCCAGGTTTCTCCATCTTCAGAAACATCAATATCATAAACACCACCGTATGCAGCTTCCCATTTAATTAAAATCCGCTGTATCGAAAAAATCCCATCTAAATCAACTATAAACCACTGGTTATCATTATATTCAGTCGACCACCTGGAAACTTCATCCCCATCAACAGCATAGGCTGGGTAATAACCTGAATTTTCAATTGTAGATGATTCAGTTTTTCTAAATAAAGCTTTATTTTCAGATAGAGGATCGTAAATAGCCACATTAAATGAATTAACTGCAGATTTGCCGCCAGTATCAGAAGCCATAATGCTAATAGTAGATATACCAACGGCTATGGGCGAAAAAAATAAAACAATATTATCATTTGTATCAATTTCAGCCTTAACTATATTAGTATCAGTGATTGATTGAATTGTAAAATCTAAATCAGATTCCTGCTCAATATCTTTAAATATAGTTTTTAGATTAACAAAACTTGTATCTGAATTAAAACTGATAGGTATAGCAATGTTAGGGATATTCCTAATAAAATATGGTGAATGATTCACTGTTGTGCCAAAATCGATAGTTACGTTATTCGTATGATTATCATATAAATCCTGCATAGCAGGTCCAGCATCATCAACACCACCATTTCCATCATGGCCGGTCCAGGTCCATGACATTGCACCAGCATAACCGTTATCATACAAATAATTATACGCTTCGGTTGGAGTAAGTTCATCTCCATATGGCCCATTTGCTGAAAATTCACCTACTACTATTGGTTTATCAAGTTCCCAATATGAAGCGGGATGGTGAAATGGAGAAGAAACTTTGCCATGATCTTCATAATAGTGTATCATATAAAAATCTAAGGTTCCGTCAGAATCGCCTCCTGCCGCAATCAATCTATCGTCACGGTACAAATTAGTGCTATTTGGAATTCCTCCGCTCCATGTAATATCTGTACAAACTGCAACATTCCATGCCCCGCTGCTAACTAGAGCATAAGGATCTGTACGGTGAATAGCACCTGTGGTCATATTTATAAATCGTTGTATATTAGAAAATGCTGTCTTTGTTGTGGTCCATCCCGACCATGAATTTGCATCAGAAGCCATCCCTTCAGGTTCATTAAAAATTTCCCAACACATGATTGCCGGATGACCTTTCAGCGCATCAACCATTGGAATTAAAGCATTATCGATATACGCCTGAATTTGATCTTCATTTTCTAAAAGCCCTTTATTTCTTGTTCTAACTTCTTCGCTTAATTGATCTTGCAACATATCAAACGACCATAAACAAAGGCTTACAACTATACCCCTTTCCATTGCCAGATCCAACGCCATTTTTAGATTAGAAATCTCATTTGCATTAAGACCTGATACTAATCCGTTAGTGAATACCGGACTTTTTGTTCCATTTACATGCAACCACCATCTTAAGGCATTTCCTTTGTATTCTGCTATTTCATCTAATGCGCGAGTGAATTCAGATGCATTAAAAGAAGTTAAATCGTTTGCAAAACTTATCCATGCCAAATTCATCCCACTTAAGAAAACTCTTTTACCGTTTATTTCAACCCGACTCAAAGTAGTATCAATTTCCTGACTTAATAACAGTGTTGAAAATGCTATTAAAGAGGCAATCACAATTGTAAATTTTAGTTTTTTCATTTTTTTAGTTTTTCAAATTTTCGTAATATCAAATTTACATCATTATTAATGGAAATAGATAAATGATGTTGCGTTTTACCGGTAAGATGTTGTACTTTTTATCATTCCGCCTTTAAGTGTCTTCTTTTAAAAAGCCAAACTCCAATTACAAAATAAATTATTGTCATAATTATTAGCATTGATAATTCAGGAATAATTGCACCAATCGATTCCTGCATTATTAATACCTTTTTCATCGCTGAAACAGCATGAGTAGAAGATAAAAGAAAATTTGCTTTAATGCTATATCCACCTATTTTAAATAATTCAGCAGTATTAATAGGAAACATCACATCAGAAAAAAACATGAACAGAAATAATGGAAAATTTCCTACAATTAAAACATCAGTAACTGTTTTTGTAAAAGCAGCAAGAATTAAGCTAAATGCAATAATTGAAATACTGCAAAGCACTGATATTAATAGCATTAACAAAAATGAGCCATGAATATTGAAGCCTAAAGGAACAGCAACAGCCAGAGTAAATGCAACTGAAATAATACCAACAAATACCTGTACAATACTGATTCCTCCTAAAAATTCAAATGATGTAACTCTTGACAGTTTAATACGCTTTAATGTTTGCTTTTCTGATTCAACAATGATGGCAACAGTTGCACTGAACATTAGCATAATTATCGAAAAAATTATCAAGCCCGGTACATATATATCAAAAGAAGTAATATCAGCTGAACTTCCAATACCTGTTTCAGTTAATTTCAAAGGTTGCTCCAGCCCTGTTTCATAAGAAATAAAGCTATATAAATAATTGTGGGTCCAAATGGCTGCCATTAAATAATTGTAATCTGTTAAATCACCAATAAACTCAATATTTATTTTATTAGTATCTGAATATCTAACGTTTTCTATTGAGTGAGAGAAATTTTGTGGTATAACCATAATTAAATCAACATTTTTTTCTTTTAAATCCTGTTTCGCTTTATCTAATGAAGTATATAATTCAAATTTCAATAATAATTCTTCCTTATTAGTTTTAGTATAATTAATGTATTGGATAAAATTAAATGCATGATTTACAATCAAACTATCATCTGAAATAATTGTATCATAGTTAAAAATAGCTACATCATATGATTGAGTAAATCCTTCATCTATTAAATTAAAAATGATAACAAAAAATGGGGCAATACTTACTGTAAGTATTAAAATCCAGAAATTACGTAATTGCTCTTTTGTACTTTTTCGAATTATGCTTATTAATTTCATTATTTGTCTATATTATTATTCTCTTAAACTTCTACCTGTTAAATGGATAAATACATCTTCAAGGGTATTTTCCCTCATTTTCATTTCTCCTATCTTTATTTTATACTCTTTTAATTTCAGCACAATATCTGGAATATAAGTAATTAAATTCTTATGTTTGATAATGATATGCTCTTCAGCTGATTTTAAATTAAGTTTAAATTCATTTAATAACTGAATTACTTTTTCAGTGTTATTCTTTGAATTATCAAGTAAACTAAGTTCCAACACGTCTCCTTCACCTATTGTTTTCTTTAATTCATCAGTTGAATCGACTAATAATAATTTCCCATTATCAATTATTGCTACCCTGTCAGCCAAACGTTCAGCCTCATCCATATTATGAGTTGTAAGAATTACTGTTTTATCTTTTGCAATTTCCTTAATAAATTCTCTTACCATTACCCGGCTTTGAGGATCAAGGCCAGCTTCAGGTTCATCAAGAACAATAATTTCTGGGTTGTGAATTAGTGCAAGAGCAATATTTAATCTTCTCTGCATCCCCCCTGATAAAGTATTTGCTAATTTTTTTCGTTTCTCTTGCAATCCTAATTTATTAAGTAGGTGAATAGATGACCTTGCTGCTTTTCTTCTAGTCATTCCATACATTTCGCCCATAAATTCAAGTTGCTCATAGCAAGTAAGCTTAGGCCAAATAATGATTTGCTGTGGACATACCCCTATTTTTGATTTTACAATTTGGCCATTTGAAGAATTAATTTCCTGGCCAACTATTTTTACTTGACCAGAAGTTGGTTTTAATAAACCACAAATCATATTAATAGATGTTGTTTTACCAGCCCCATTAGGACCTAAAAATCCAAATATCTCATCTTTATAAACTTTCAATGATAAATCCTTAACTGCTGTAAAATCACCATATTTTTTATTAAGACTATTTACTTCTATTGCTATTTCTCTATTTCTGTTACTCATTAAAAACAAATTTTAATATTTAATACTATTCCAAATAAAATCGAATAATCTTTTATCAATATTTTCAAATTGAAGATTAGGGCACACGCAATATAAAAATAATGTACCTTCAAATAAAGCTGAAACAGATAATGCAAAATCTTCCCATTTTAGGTCTGGTCTGATTTCTTTATTTTTTTTCGCTTTTTCAATCGCATTTTTTACAATTTCAAAATCATTTGTATAAGCTAATTCATATTGTTCATTAATTTCTTTAAAGTTTTTAAATGCGTCGAACAATAAATAATAATATCCTAACCGCTTCGATTTATCATTTATTGAAATTTGATCGAAGTATGCCAGTGTTTCACTCATTTTTTTAAGAAAATCAAATAAGGCCTCTTTAAATGAAATATTTTCCTTAGTAAAAGATTCAATCCATTTGCTGCCTTCTTTAAAAAACTCCTGAATAATTTCATAAAATAATTTTTCTTTACTTTCAAAATAATAATATATTGAAGGTTTAGCAATCCCTACTTTTTTTGCTATTTCGTTTAACGAAACATTTTCATATCCTTTGATCAACATCAATTCCGTTGCCTCTTCAATTATTTTAATTCTTGTATTCATCTACCTACCGTTTGGTAGGTAAAAATATAATAAATTTTCTATATAAAAAAATCCTGATACTAAAATGTATCAGGATCTTGAATAATATAAAAAGGCAGCTCAAATTATTGGTAGGCTTCAGGCTAGGTTTGGTGAAAGATCAATTTGGAAGTTGGCCACCTTTTTATTATATTTTTATGCATAAATAAAATTAAATACGTCTGAAATTACTTCACGATGTGTATCGTTATAATTTTCTTTTAACCATTTATGCAATTGATAAATTTCATATGACCTAAGCCATCGAATAGATTTTACCAACTCTTTTTTAAACAAATCCTTATCTTCGCTAAGGTTTGTAAGAGCAAGTTGTTGTAACTCAAGTATGTTTTTAGGTTGTATCATAGTCAAGTTTATTATTTGTTACCTTATCATAATTTCCGGTAATAAATTTACGCTAACAAAAAATGATTTCAAACTTTTTAATGGTGATATAAATCACCTTTTTAAGTAAAAATTATTGATTATTGATAAACCTGTTTTATTTATTAATGAATCGTTGAAAATTAATTAACAAAAAAGTAATTTGATATTTAATTTATCTTTTAAAAAAAATAATTTAATTTTATAACCACCTTATTTTAATTTAAATTTAATTCTGATACGTTACTTTTTTGATAAATTCAGAATTCGCCTGTTTACCACCAATACCGAAATTTTCAGGTACTTCTTCATCTATTGTAACAAATACATATGGTTTAATGGCATTATTTCCATTGCCTTCAATTTCGACAAAAAGTTCTGTGATTCGTTTGAAGAGCTCAGCTTTTTTCTCAGCTGTTAAAGCTCCTTTCATTGTTTTTACATTTACAATTGGCATAATTTAAAGATTAAGTTAAACAATAATATACCGATCGGTATATTTTAAATTAAAAAATATATTATACTTTTATTTCGTTGTTAATTTTATTTTCTATTAAATCAATAGCATTAAAAAAATAATCATTTTCCCCTGTTATTTTTGCCAACATCCCAGATCCTTCAATCAATGAAATAATAATTCCTGCGAATTCTTTTTCATTAACTTCCTTACGAATTTCATTTTTTCTTTTTCCCTCAATTATTATGTCCTCCAGGGTTTTTCTCCAACTATTAATTGCTTTCTGCGCAAATTTTTTTAATAGATTATTAGTATCATCCGCTTCAGTAGAAGTATTTAATATTGGGCAACCCCCATTATTAAAAATAGTTTCTGCATTATGTTTGTATACTTTTGGAAAAACTAATAGTTTATCAATCGAAGTAAGTTTTTCTGACAATTCTATTCCAAACTTATCAAAAATTTGATTCAAATTATATTTAAATGCATGAATAGCGACATCATCCTTATTTTTAAAATTCCCATAAATACTACCTTTAGTAAGACCTGTTGCTTTGGTTAAATCAGCCATTGAAGTGCCTGAATATCCCTTTTTATTAAATATTGAAGCTGTCTTTTCAATAATGTATTGCTTAGTCTTATCCCTTTTATTCATCATACAAAAATATACCAATTGGTATAAAATACAAATTTTTATTAAGTTTCTCTTCTCATATAATTCAATTTATGTATTATATTTGAGAATATATAAATGATCCCATCAACTCCTTTTTAAGAATTATGAGTAATAATAATGAAATATTATTAATTGCAAATTTAATTGAGGGAAATCATGAATCATTTGAGCAATTATTTAACACCTACTATCAAAAAATATATAATTATGCTAATGAATTTGTTGCTGACTATGATATTGCAAGGGAAATATCGCAGGAAACTTTTGTAAAGCTTTGGGAAAATAAAGAAGCTTTAAATGATAATACTAACATCTCAGCCTATTTATATACAATTGCACGAAACATCTCTCTCAACTTTCTTAAGCAAAAAACGATGCAATTAAAACATAAAGAGAATATTAAAGACTTACAATTAATAAATCAGCTTAATTATTTAGTGTTAAAAGATGAAATTTCTGAAAAAATTATTTATAAGGAATTAGAAGATAAAATAAACCTTTCTATAGATAAATTACCGGAGAAATGCAAAGAAGTTTTTCGTTTAAGCAGAATGAATGGATTAAAACATAAAGAAATTGCAAAAATCTTAAATATAGCTGTTAAAACTGTTGAGAATCATATAAAAGAAGCTTTAAAAAAAATAAGAAAAGATATTGAACCCTTTATTTAGAATTTTCCTTTAGTGGATAACACATCCTAAATTGTTTATATATAAATCAATTATTATATGAGTGAAAATTTAATTGAAAAATATCTGAATGATGAATTAAATAGTTATGAAGCAGAAGAATTAATTCAATGGGTGAAATCAGATGCATTAAATAACCAAATCTTAGCTAAAATAAAAAATGTCTGGACTTTTACCGGGTTAAACAAAAATATTCATAATATATCTCTGGAAAAGGAATTAGAAATTGTTAAACTTAAAATACAGAGTAATGATGAAGGATTAAAAAAGATGGGGAAAGTGCATTCAATCAAAAAATTAAAAACTCCAATTTGGAAAAATCTGTTAAAAGTAGCTGTTATATTTCTGTTTATTTATAGTATTGGAATAACATATCATTATTTTAAAACTGGGAAGGTTGAGTACAATGAAATTTCTACTAAAAGAGGTGAAAAATCACAGATTGTTTTATCCGATGGAACAAAAATATGGTTAAATTCTGAGACTAAAATTAAATATCCATCAAACTTAAAAACAAAAAAAGTTAATGTATACCTTGATGGAGAAGCTTACTTTAGTGTCTCTAAAAATAAAAACCGGAAATTTATTGTAAATACATCATCCATAAATATTGAAGTGTTGGGCACTAGGTTTAACGTTAAATCTTATGCTGATGAAAATACTATCGAAACAACCCTCGAAAAAGGCCAAATTTCTATTAAGCATAAATTAATTGATAAAAAGCAAACTCAACCAATTATTTTAAATCAAGATCAGAAAGCTACTTTTATTAAAAGCAGTGAAAAATTAAAAATTTCAACTATTTCGAAATTAAAAGAAAAAAATAAAAACATCATATCTGATGAAAAAAATAATAATAAACAAACAGCAGAACCTAAACTAATAATATCTAAAAAAATTGATACAGAGCTTTATACATCCTGGAAAGATGGTAGACTTGTATTTAAAAGTGAGCGTCTTGAAGATTTTTCTAAAAAATTAGAACGATGGTATGATGTGCAAATTACGATTGAAAGTGATGAACTTAAAAGTTGGAAATACACAGGAGTTTTTGAAAAAGAAACTATTGAACAAGCATTAAAAGCCTTAAGCTTATCGATGCCATTTCATTATGAAATAGATCAAAATAAAATTATAATTAAAAGAAAAACTATATGAAAATTTAAAATATTAAAAAAAAATCCGGAAAATGTTGGTCCATTTCCCGGATAGCAGTCTTGATAACCGTTGACAATTCGGTTAAAAATTTTATGTCTAACTCAAAACCTAAACAAAATTATGAAAAAACTGCAAAAAAGTAAGGTCTTTTTACCAAATAAAGATCTTCTAAAAACTTTAATTACTATGAAGCTAATAATATTACTTCTGTTTTTTTCTGCGGCCCAAACATTTGGATCGCTATATTCACAAGTTACAAAATTATCATTAGACCTTGAGAATGCGACTTACACTGATGTATTTAATTCAATTGAAGATCAAAGTGAGTTTAAATTTCTTTATCATGATGCTCTAATAAATGATGAGAAAAGCATAAATATTCATGTGGTTGAAAGTACAGTTGAAGAAATTTTAGATGATATTTTCGCTACAAGCGAAAATACTTTTTCAGTATTAGATAATAATTTAATTGTAATTAAACCTAAAGGAGAATTATCAGGCCAGGAATTAAAAATAACCGGGAAAGTTACTGCAGAAGGTAGTAATGTAACTTTACCAGGAGTAAATATTGTAGTTAAAGGAACAGACCTGGGAACAGTAACTGACTTTGATGGGAATTTCAGCATAACGGTTCCATCAAAAGAATCTGTATTAGTATTTTCTTTTATTGGATATGAAGAAAAAGAAGTGGCTATTGATGATCAAACTAATTTTAACATTACCCTAACTGAGAGTTTTGAAGCATTAGATGAAGTAGTTGTAATCGGTTATGGATCTGTTAAAAAGAGAGAATTAACGGGTTCTGTCTCTTCTATGAAAGAAGACGACTTTAACCAAGGTGCTGTCTCAGATCCTATGCAGCTTATTCAAGGTAAGGTTGCCGGTGTATCAATTGTTCGTGCTAATGGTGGCGATCCAACATCAGGTTATGAAGTTTTATTAAGAGGAGCATCAAGTATAAAAGGAAGCCTTGAACCACTTATTGTTATTGATGGAATTCCTGGTGGAAGCCTTGATGCTATATCGCCTGAAGATATTGAATCCATTGATATATTAAAAGACGGTTCAGCTGCTGCTATTTATGGTACCCGCGGGACAAATGGAGTTATATTAGTAACCACAAAAAAAGGGAAACAGGGAACCATGCAGGTTGAATTCTCAAGCAGGTATTTTACAGAAAGAGTTTCTAATAGAATTGAAGTACTTAATGCTGCTGAATACCGGGCAATAAAAGAAGATTGGGCTAATTCAGATAATGAAACGAAAGTCGAGAAATCAGGTAATATGATTGACTATGGATATGACACCGACTGGTTTGAAGAAATTATCCGAAATCCATTTAGCCATAATCAGCATCTTGCCTTAAGTGGAGG
>CAZBZX010000034.1:0-17597 GCA_964496465.1 uncultured Bacteroidales bacterium | reverse complement strand
TTGAAGATCCCTCAAGTTATACGCGATTAAATGGAGACCCGGTGGTATCATTGCAAGTAGTGAAAAAGGGAGGAGAAAACCTTTTATCTGCAACAAAAAAAATTAAGCATGTAATTGCTGAAGTTGAAAAAGCCGGTCTTTTTCCTAAAGACCTTAATATTACCATTACAAATGATATGTCAGAAATAGTAGATAAACAATTATACACACTTTGGAACAGTCTATATATGAGTATGATTTTTGTAATTATTGTATTATTCATGTTTTTGGGAACCAGAAATGCACTTTTTGTAGGTTTAGCTATTCCTTTGTCAATGTTTATTTCTTTTTTGGTTCTTTCATCATTAGGATATCAAATAAATATGATGGTATTGTTTGGATTAATTCTGGCACTTGGAATGCTAGTAGATAATGCAATAGTTGCTGTGGAGAATATCTATCGATTTATTGATCAGGGTTATACAAAATTTGAAGCAGCCAAACAGGGAGTAGGTGAAATTGCTGTACCAATAATTGCATCCACCGCAACTACATTAGCTGCCTTCATACCTCTTGCTTTTTGGCCAGGTATGATGGGGGAATTTATGAAATTTTTGCCTATCACTCTAATCGTTGTGTTAACATCCTCTCTTTTTGTAGCATTGGTTATTATTCCTGTATTTTCTTCAACATTTATAAAAACAACAGAAGAAGAAAACAATAAGAAAAAAGATAAAAGAAAAATATTACGAATACTTTTAATATTAGCTGGTGTTGCCATTTTATTTTATCTGATAAAGGTATATGTAATAGCAAATATTCTTGTAT
Organism: uncultured Bacteroidales bacterium; assembly: GCA_964496465.1. Taxonomy (GTDB): domain Bacteria; phylum Bacteroidota; class Bacteroidia; order Bacteroidales; family CAYFUP01; genus CAZBZX01. The sequence goes on along the minus strand of CAZBZX010000034.1, from coordinate 16,790 downwards.
TTATTATTATTATTACATTATTGAATATGTATCTTTTCCAAAGAGCACAAAGATGGTTTCTTAATGTTTTCTTAGTTAAAATGGAACATACTTATTCAAGAATATTGCGATTTTCTTTACGTGGAAAAAATCCCAGAAGAATTTTTGGAGGTACAATTCTACTCCTATTTATAACTATTGCGTTTTTATATGTTCGGAATCTTAATGTATTATTTTTTCCTGATAATCAACCTGATTATATTAACATTCTTGCTGAATTACCTGTTGGTAGTGATATTAATGCTACCGAAGAATTTTCAAAAACATTTGAAGCAGATATTAATAATATTGTAGAACCATATAATGATTATATTGAATCCAAACTTATAAATGTTGGTGATGGGGCTATATTAGAGAATAGTATGGATTGGGTTTCCAGTAAAATTAATAAGTGTATGATGACAGTTTCATTTATTGATGATCAGGAAAGGGGAGCTTTTAATACATCAAAAGTAATGAAAGATTTAACGGATAATTTAAAAAACAGATATCCTGGTATAACGCTAACTTTTGAAAAGAATAGTATGGGACCTCCAACGGGTAAAGCAGTTAATATTGAAGTTTCAGGTAATGATTATAACAAGCTAATTACTTATTCCGATACTTTAATTCAAATTATTGAAAAAGAAAAAATAGACGGTATTGAGAATTTAAAAATGGATTTGGATATTGGGATGCCAGAGATGATAATAACTATTGACCGTGATAATGCACGTCGTTTTGAGATGTCATTTGCTCAAATTGCATCTACAATTCGCACTTCGCTATTTGGCGATCATATTTCTGATTATAAAATAGGTGAAGATGAATTTCCTATCCGGATGAGAGCAAAAAAAGAATTCAGGGAAAATATTATGCTTTTAATGAACCAGAAAATTGTTTTCATGAATAATCAGGGTAGATGGATGAATATTCCAATATCAGCTGTTGCTGATTATAAATACGGTTCAACTTATGGTGCAGTTAAAAGAAAAAACCTGGATCGTGTCATAACTATTTATTCAAATGTTGTGGAAGGATTTAATCCAAGTAGGGTAAATGAGCAAATAAAAACAGCACTGGGAAATTATAAATTACCAAATGGTTATGAATATAAATTTACTGGTGAACAGGAAGATATGCAGGAAAATAGTGAATTTTTAATGCGGGCAATGTTAATCACAGTTGCATTAATATTTCTAATTCTTGTCTCTCAGTTTAATTCTATTATTCGGCCATTTATTATAATTGCAAGTATTATATTCAGTACAATTGGTGTATTTGGAGGCCTTGCAACATTTAAAATGGATTTTATAATAATCATGACAGGTATTGGAATTGTTTCACTTGCTGGGGTTGTTGTTAATAATGCCATTGTATTATTAGATTACATAGAATTGCTTAAAGCCCGTAAACGTAAAGAATTGGGATTGGACGAAGATGCATTCCTTTCTGTTGATGTTGCATCAGAATGTATTACATTAGCAGGAAAAACACGTTTACGTCCGGTATTATTAACTGCAATTACAACAATACTTGGATTATTTCCAATGGCTATTGGTTTGAATATTGATTTTAAAGGTTTATTGACAGAATTCAGTCCTCAAATTAGCATTGGACAGGGAATGATGACAACAATGTGGTCTCCGCTTTCATGGACAGTAATTTTCGGGTTAACATTTGCTACATTCTTAACATTGGTAATTGTTCCTGTAATGTACAGGTTAACAGTTAATTTACAAAAGAAGTTGATTGGATATAAAAATGGTAATGGAAAATAAGTAGATTTGAATTTTTATTTCTCCCTCTCCATCATGGAGAACCTGTCCCGAAATTGCCTGCCCCGCCTATGGCGGTGGATTCGGGAGGGTTCGGGTGAGGTAATTTAAATTTATCCAATATATTTTTCAACTACATACTTTGCAAAAGGAAAACTACTAGTGAAAGCAGGCGATACAGAATTAAGTATATGTACTGATTTTTTATCCCCTTCAACTATAAAATCCTGAACTAATTCCAAAGTTCTTTTATCCATTAATTGAGCTCGAATTCCTGGTGTAGTCCACTCTTTAAATCCTTTTTTGTCAATGGATTTAACCATTTTTGTGGCTAAATTCACAAAATAACTTCTATTATATTTTCGAATTTCATCAAATGCCAGGCTTCGAAAACCAAAGGCATTAGTTACAAACAGTCTTGATTCCCATCCTAATACACTAAATAATTCTTTCATTTTAAAATTAGTTAAACCGGCATAGTTTTCTCTCCAGAACGCCGGAACAGAAGTCGGGCCAATTTTTATAATTCCATCTACAGTTACTGTAAAATGTACACCTAAAAATGGATTTTTTAAATTTGGAACTGGGTATATGTTTGTGTTTATAGGTTTATCATCTTTGATATACTTAAGATAAGTCCCTTTAAATGGAATTATTGTATAATTTTCGGAAAAATTAAACTCTTTAGCAATTTTATCAGCGTATAACCCTGCGGAATTAATAATTAAACCAGCCTGATAAGTGTTATTATTGGAAGTAATGATCACATTATCCTGTAAGTTTTCAATATATGATTCATTGAAAATTAATTGAACTCCAGTTTCAATTAATTCATCTCTGATTGCAGAACTTATTTCAGTTGGATCAACAGTTGCAGTAGTTGGTGAATAAAGTGCATATTGATAGGTTGAGGCATTTGGTTCAATTTCATTTAATTCATCCTTGTTTATAATTTTAATATCCACTTTATTTTTCTTGCCTCTTTTTTCCAACTCAAACAATGACACTAATTCCGATTCGTTTTGCGCAACAACAACTTTCCCGCATTTATTTATTCTCAATTTTTTTTCATCGCAGTAATCAGTTAATTCTTTACATCCCTCTTTGCAAAATTTTGCTTTTAACGAATCGGCAGAATAATAAAACCCGGCATGCAAAACTCCGCTATTTCGCCCACTGCTGTGTTTAGCCACATCATTTTCTTTGTCTAAAATAATAATTGAAGCACCAGGGTGTTTTTTCTTAAGTTCGCGTCCGATAGACAAGCCAATGATACCAGCACCAATAATTAAAAAGTCACATGTAATCATAAGTTCATAAATAAGTGGGCAAAAGTAACTAATTTTCTAATGTAAATGGAAGATTATTAAATACGAAATATATGTTTTATAAATACATAATAACCTTTAATATTAACAGATTCATAAATATTATTTTTTTGCTTTTCATTAGTTAATTTTCCCATTAGTAAGTTATGTGAAAACTAAATTAAAATAAATAAAGTTTAAAATAATATTTTGTAATTTTCTTTTGTAAATGTTATTATATTTAATCTAATAAAAAATAGGATGTATTTAATTAACAAATTTACTTTTGCTGTCGCATTTGTTTTTTTTGGATTTATTACACTTCCAAGTGCAAATGCTGATAATAACGAACAATTAATAAAAGAAATTGTAATAGAAACGTTGAATTTTTCTGTTAGCCAAAGTTTAAAAATGGCGTATTCCTTAAAAGATGATGAAAAACTATTACCTGCATCAGCTGACCGGTTTGGAAACTTGAAACCATGTTACTCAAACTGGTGGGTAAGTGGATTTTATCCTGGTATGCTTTGGTATTTATATGAATATTCAAATAACGAAGAATTGAAAGAATGGGCACAGGAATATACATTACGTGTTGAGGATCAAAAATATACAACCTCCAATCATGATGTGGGATTTATAATTTTTTGTTCATTTGGTAATGGTTATCAGATTACAAAAAATGATTCTTTTTTAAATGTTATTCAAATGGCTGCAAATTCATTAAGTACTCGTTTTAATCCTAATGTTGGATGTATCAGGTCTTGGGATTATGCAGAATGGAATAATCAATGGCAATATCCGGTAATTATTGATAATATGATGAACCTGGAAATCCTTTTATGGGCAGCTAATCAATTTAGCAATTCAGCATATTTTGAGATTGCAATTTCTCATGCAAACAAAACAATAAAAAATCATTATAGACCTGATTATAGTTGTTATCATGTTGTAAGTTATGATACCTTAACAGGAATTCCAAGAAAGAAGAATACATCGCAGGGATATAGCGACCAGTCAGCATGGTCAAGAGGACAAGCCTGGGGGCTATATGGATTTACAATGATGTATAGGTATATAAAGGACACAATATATTTAAACCAAGCCAGGAAAATTGCAAATTATATTATAAATCATCCCAGATTACCAGAAGATAAAATTCCGTACTGGGATTTCGATGCCCCAAATATTCCTGATAGCCAGCGTGATGCATCAGCTGGTGCAATAATATGTTCAGCGCTTATAGAATTAAGTCAATATGTGGAGCAAGATTTGGCAAAACAATATTTAGCGGTTGCAGAAATACAAATTCATTTGTTATGCTCATCTCAATTTCGCAATGCACCAGGCAATAATGGCAACTTTATTTTAAAACACAGTGTTGGGCATATGCCGAATAATACGGAAGTTAATGTTCCCATTATTTACGCTGATTATTATTTTATCGAGGCATTAATGAGGTATAAAAAGTTGAAGGGTTTTTAGCATATTAAATTCATGTTCGAAATTTGGAGTAAAAATATTTTTATTCAAATTTTTGTTTATTTCCTGAAACGACCAAAATTTGCCATCATCAATTTCGTTATTTTTAGTTAATAGCTCCCGATCAGTTTGCGTAATAAACATGAAAACCAGTTCTTTTTCAACCTCTGATTCCCAAATGTATTTATTTAAAAATTGTGCATTAAAATCAGCTAAGCCTATTTCTTCTTCTGCTTCGCGGTTAAGTGCGATTTCAATTTTTTCTCCAAAAGACATATGTCCACCAACAGCAGTATCCCATTTTCCGGGTTGGATTTTTTTATGTAGAGCCCTTTTTTGTAAATAGATTTCTTTCTTAACATTAAATACATGTAAATGAATTACCGGGTGAAGTAGTTTTTCTTCTCCATTATGACAAAGTGAACGCGGACTTTTTCCAATTATTTCCCCCTTTTCATTAACTATTGGCAGCCATTCTTCATTAGGGAATTTTTTTGCTTTCAGTTTATTTTTAAGAAATTCAAATCCGAAATAAACAACAAATATCAGATAATATAAAACACCACTGATAAAAGCCCAGGCTTCATCCGATAAATAATAAACAGAATAAATAATTAACCCGATGTGGGCAATTGTTATAAAAAATAATACCTTCAGGTTTTTATTCATTTGATTTTGAGCAGCTTCATTTATGGCCATCCCTTTCATATAGCGCTGCGACATGGCCATAACTATGTTTTTTGGACTAAATACAGAAACAGCTAAAATAATGGCTAATATTCCTTCAATTAACGCAGGTTTTAATTTAAAAAAAATATCATTATTTAATAGATATGAAACTGCACCTAAAATCAATAGCAAGAGAGTATCAGTTAAAATGAATTTTTCAATTCTTTTAAATCTAATGTATGTAAAGATTAACTCTAAAATACCAAAACCAACTGCAACAATTAATCCTACTTTTAATCCCCAAATTCCTTCGGCAGCTATAAATATAAAAAGTGGGATTAAACCAGGTAGTAAATTTTTAAGGATTTGATTATTCAGCTTCATTATTACGGTTTTTTCGACGACGTAGTTTTTTACTTTCTTTTTTGTCCTGCTTTATTTGCTTTTGAGTAAGTAAAGTATTTCGCAATTCTTGATATTCTTTTAGTTCAATTTTTAATGTTCCAATTGGTAGTTTAGCCCATATTTTTAAAGGGATATAATTTTCATCTTTCGAAATCCAAATTTTTAATTCTTCTTCATTAGCAAAAACACTTCCTTTTTCAACAATTGGCATAAATAATAATGTTTCTATTTTACCAAATTCTGATTTTATTATTTCATCTTTTATATAATGTATAGTTAAGGGATATATTTCTTCATCGAAGTATAACTGCATTGGGATTGATTTTTGCTCTTTCCCGTATTTAAAAAGTGCATTTCTGGCATAATAAAATACAGAAACAATATCCATTAGATTTTCCGGAATACTATCAATAATACCCGATTTTATGCTAATTATCCGGTTTTTATTTCTATCAAAAATAGCCTCATTATATGAAATATAATTATTTTCCCGAACATTTCGAATGGCTTTGATAGGTAGCTTAGTTTCAACTTCTACATAACTTTCATATAAGTCGATCACTACTGCAAGCTTTTCTGCTACTCCTGTTGTTACTAATCGAGTTTTAAAATGATAAGTATATGAATATCCAACCGGAACAAGATCAACTACCATTGTGGCCTCTCCACCCTTTACTACTCCGTATTTTAAATCATATTTAAGAATTTCCCCAACATTAAAAGCTGTATTAGGAATAAAAAATTCAGGCAGAGTATCATTTTGTGCAGATACTAATTTTGAGATAAAAAAAATAATTATGATGAATTTATTTCTCACAAAATCTATTGAATAAAAATTTTTTTTGCAATGAAATTGCATATTAAATTTCAAGAGACAAATTAAATAAAATCTTTAATATTTTTACAATTAATGATACGTTCAATTTTTATTATTTAAAGAAATATTAAGCGAAATAAGAACGTTAATTTAACGTGAATTCGATATATGATAAAATGACCTTTGCCTTTAAAATCATTGCAAAATCAACAGCCCTGGCTTTTAAGCCAGGGTTGAAAAAACAAAGCAATGAGGCAAGAATTTTGAAGAATTTTGTAAATTATTATCAAATTACTAAATTCTTCAAAATTCAGGAGTTATGGTTATTAATGATCCCCGCCCAAAGGATGGGGCTATTGATGTTCAGCTATTTAGCTTGTTTTGTTAAATCGAACTCACATTAATTTATATATTCTGTTATCAGATTTCATAATTTACTTGTTTCGATAAATTTCAGGAAATTGATATATTCACTCTATTATAAGCATAAAATTATTATATAGAAAAAGAGTTTATTAATATTTTGGTATATTTCGGGCATGAATAAGAAGCCGATTGTGAGTGTGGCCGGAAAGCAGGGACCATTTCAAAATATAGTAAATGCATTAGGAAAATTAGATTTAACGTTTATTAAGGGTAAGAGTGTTCTGATAAAACCAAATTTGGGCAGGGCTGCATTTCCTGAACGAGGGTATAATACACATCCTTTAGCAATAGCAGGAGCTATAGAAGTTTTTCAAAAATATGGAGCATCCAGGATTGCAATTGGAGAAAGTCCTCTGGTAGGAATTGATACTATGGAAGCTTTTAAAAAAGGAGGAGTAACTGAAGTTGCGAATCGTTATAAGGTTGAATTAATTGATCTTGATTCCAGACCATATATTAAAAAAGAGATACCTAATGCAAGGGTTGTTCCTGAAACAAAGGTATGCGAAACCATTTACGAATTTGATATTTTGGTTTCACTGCCTGTTGCAAAAGTTCATATGCATACTGGTGTTACGCTTGGCATCAAAAATTTAAAGGGTTGTTTGTATAAACATGAAAAAGTAAGATATCATCAACTTGAATATCAACATAAAGAATTTCCTGAAAAAACATTGGATTCTGCCATTTCGGATTTAGCTACTATAATTATGCCTGATATGACTATAATTGATGGATACATCGGAATGGAGGGGCTAGGCCCTTCAGGCGGGGAGGCTATAAAATCAGATTTTGCAGTAGCCTCAGTTCATCCTTTAGGAGCTGATATTATTGGCTGTATTTTAATGGACGTTGATCCTCAATCAATACCTCATTTAAAATTGGTTTCAAAACGCAATAAGCTTCCAATTAAAGAAACTGATTATTGTGTTTATCCTGGAAATTATAAGGATTTCATTGTTCCATATAAAAAGCCACCTCAGAATATTTCGGTAAAATTTGAAAATGTTGAGGTTTATGAAAGTGAGGCGTGTAGTTCTTGTTTATCTACATTAATGCTATTTTTGAGAAGATTTAAAGATGATATGGCACCTTACGTTTTAAACGATGGGAAATTTCATATTGCGATAGGAAAAGGGGTGAAACATGCCAAAGAAGGAACTGTTTTTGTTGGTAACTGTGCCTGTAAAAATAAGAATGGCGGGATTTGTATAAAAGGATGTCCTCCTGTTCCTACGAGGATTTATGAAGCAATTACAGGCGTTGAACCGGAAGAAAACGAACCTGAAGTGGAATAATACAAAACATTTATTATAACATTCAAGGCTGAAATCTTCTTATTTTTATAAATTTGCCCTCATTACTAATATGCAATTAAATGAATAGTAATTTACATATTTACAATTCGCTTACTAGAAAAAAGGAAAAATTTGAACCGATAGATCCTCCTTTTGTGGGTATGTATGTTTGCGGTCCAACTGTTTATGGTGAGCCCCATTTAGGACATGCTCGTCCTGCTATTATTTTTGATATATTATTCAGGTATTTGAAATATATTGGATATAAAGTAAGATATGTTAGAAATATTACTGATGTAGGACATCTTGAAAATGAAGTTAGTGGTGAAGGAGAAGACAGAATTGCTAAAAAAGCGAAGCTTGAAGAATTAGAGCCCATGGAAGTTGTTCAGAAATACAAAAATTTATTTAATGAAGTTTATAATTTGTTAAATGTTTTACCTCCAAGTATTGAGCCGCAGGCTTCTGGGCACATTATTGAGCAAATACAAATGGTTAAAAAAATCATTAAAAATGGATTTGCATATGAAGTTAATGGTTCAATTTATTTTGACATTGAAAAATATAATCAGGAACATAATTACGGAAAATTGTCGGGTAGGAAAATAGAAGATATGTTAAGCAATACCAGGGAACTGGAAGGTCAAAGTGAAAAAAGAAATCCATTGGATTTTGCCCTGTGGAAAAAAGCCTTGCCTGAACATATTATGCGATGGCCTTCAGAGTGGAGTGAAGGTTTTCCTGGATGGCATTTAGAATGTTCTGCTATGGGAACGAAGTATTTAGGAAAAACTTTTGATATACATGGTGGAGGTATGGATCTTTTGTTTCCTCATCACGAATGTGAAATTGCACAATCAGTTGCAGCAAATAATAAAGAACATGTAAAATACTGGATGCATAATAATATGATTACTATTGGTGGTCAGAAAATGGGAAAATCATTAAATAATTTCATCAATCTTAATGAATTTTTTACTGGTGATCATGTAAAGCTTACTCAGTCCTATTCTCCAATGACAATAAAGTTTTTTATGTTACAGGCCCATTATAGAAGTACGCTTGATTTTTCGAATGAAGCATTACAGGCTGCTGAAAAGGGACTTGAACGATTGTTTCATGCAATGGATACTATTGAAAAAATTATACCTGCGGAAAAATCCACAATTAAAATCCAGGATATTGGAATAAAATGCAAGGAAGCTATGGATGATGATTTAAATACCCCGATAGTTATTGGCCATTTATTTGATGGGGTAAGGACAATTAATTTATTAAATGATAAAAAAGAAAGTATAAATAGAACCGATCTTGATGAATTGAAATTGATTTATAAAGCCTTTGTTTTTGATATTTTAGGTTTAAAAAATGAAAAAACGGTACATGCAGGAAAAGATTTATCTCATGATTTAATTGCTATGATTTTAAATATCAGACAAAATGCGAAGGAAAATAAAAATTTTCAAACATCAGATGAAATTCGCGATAAGCTGAATGATTTAGGCATTGAAATAAAAGATAGAAAAGACGGGTTTGACTGGGAAATAAAATAAGTTGCTTTTATTTTCTGTTTTTAATGTTTATATGGTGCCCGTTTCCACTAAAACCGATACTTAAATTAATAGATGAACCTTTAAAAAAATCATCTATATTCAATGGGACGAAGTAAATTCTTGTCCGGATATTTAAATAAGTCTCTTCTTTTAATAAAAAGTTATACGAAACACTCCTTCTTATTCTATAATCCCAATTTAATCCAAAAATAGCAGAGTAGTTAGATAAATTCTGGTTATCAAATATTGTATCAGTTGAATTTGGTGAAATTGCATACCATGAAATGCCTGCAAATGGCCTGATTTCATTTTTTTCATTGTATAATACAGGATATGCAAATGATAAATCGGGATTAAATGTATTGAGCTTTAAATTTTTATTCCATTGATATTTAACGTTATAATCATTTTTTAAGGAAGTAAATCCAAAATTGGCTCTAAATTGTAAATAAACCTTTTTATAGGATAATTCAAATCCATACCCATATTGAAATGGAATATTTAAATTAGTTGCCAATAACCCTGTAAATATCGATGAGCCAATAAAAACATCCAAACCATAACCTATATTTGATAAAGTATATTCAGGGATTTTCTCTTTTGGATTTTGTTGTAATTCAAATAATATACTATCAGACCAGGCTTTCACAACATTTTCTTTTTCCCCAAAATCGCTGGCTTTTTGAAATGCACTCACTTCATCCTGACAGGCAAAAAATAATTTTGTAAAAATTGAATCGGCAGTTTTACTTACATCGGTTGGATTAACAGTAGTACGATTGAGTTTATACTGAATTTTTCTGGCATTTAATTCTGCAATATCAAATATAGTTTGATTATAAAGTAGCATTATATCCGATTCATATTCTTTTTGCACCCACGAATATTTAGAATGGATATAATTTTTTACATCAAATCGAAGAATATTCATTTGTTTAGGGTCTCTATCAAAAACATATTCTATATCGAAATTGATTCGCGATTTAATTATAGAATTTGAAATTGGATTACCTTTAAAATCTTCCCAGGTCAGTCTTTTTAAACTCCAGTTTATCGTATCAGTAACTTGTGAATAAGTTGATGTACTAATAAAAATACTTAAAATTATAAAGTATATTCTCATTTAGTAAAGATATGAAAAAATGGAGATATTTTGGAAGTGCTTTAATTTTGAAATGTGTAGAAAAAGATTGTCGATGTTTTAATATATTTTATCGACAATCTTTAAATGAGTTTAAATATAATAAGTAATTATATTCCAAATTCTTTCTTAATAATTTCTACATAGTCTAATTTTTCCCATGCGAAAAATTCAATTTCTTTTTCAATAACCTTTTCAATTCCATTAGGTACTGTGTAAACTTTTACTTTTTCAGTAAATGGCTCGCGGCCCATATGTCCGTATGAGGCAGTTTTTCTGAAAACAGGATTTTTTAATCCAAAACGTTTTACAATCGCGTTAGGACGTAGATCAAATATTTTTTGTATTTTATCTGCTATTTCACCATCGTTTAAATTTACTTTAGAGGTACTATAGGTATTAATATAAACACCTACCGGTTTTGCAACACCAATTGCATAAGCAACCTGTACTAATACTTCATCAGCTAAGTTAGCTGCAACCATATTTTTTGCAATATGACGTGCTGCATAAGCGGCAGAACGGTCAACTTTTGAAGAATCTTTTCCAGAAAAAGCTCCTCCTCCATGAGCTCCTTTTCCACCATACGTATCAACAATAATTTTTCTTCCGGTTAATCCAGTATCTCCATGAGGTCCACCAATTACAAATTTCCCTGTTGGGTTAACATGCAAAATATAATTATCATCAAATAAATCTTGAATTCGTTTTGGAAGTTTAGCTTTAACACGTGGAATTAAAAAATGCTGAACATCAGATTTAATTCTTGCAAGCATAATATCATCATCATCAAAATCGTCATGCTGAGTTGAAACTACGATTGTATGAATTCTTTTAGGTTGATTGTCATCACCATATTCAATAGTAACCTGTGATTTTGAATCAGGCCGGAGATAAGTCATTTCTTTTCCTTCTCTTCTAATATCAGCCAGTTCGGTTAAAAGTAAATGTGAAAGGTCAAGCGATAAAGGCATATAGTTATCCGTTTCTTTACATGCATACCCAAACATCATCCCCTGGTCACCAGCGCCCTGGTCCTCTTCTTTTGCACGTACAACTCCCTGGTTTATATCAGGAGATTGCTCATGGATAGTTGAAATTACACCACACGATTCACCTTCAAACATGTAATCCGCATTGGTATAACCAATATCAAGTATTACATCACGGGCAACTTTTTGTACATCAATATAAGCTTGTGTTTTAACTTCTCCGCTTAAAACTACAAGTCCTGTTGTTACTAATGTTTCACAAGCAACTTTTGATTCAGGATCTCTTTTTAAAAATTCATCTAATAATGCATCCGAAATCTGATCTGCCACTTTATCTGGATGGCCTTCGGAAACAGATTCTGAAGTAAATAAATAAGCCATTTTAAATTATTTTAAATTAAACAATATATTAAAATGGGATAGAATGATTGGCGGGTTACAAATGTTTTAGCATTTTTTTCCAGTGGTTGCAATCATTACAAATCTATCCACATAATTATGAACGACAAAAGTAAGTTAATTTTTACTTTTTACAAAACGCTTTTAATGATAACCAAAAATAGTAAGAATTGTTTTATTATTTGTTAGAAAAAATGTTTGTAATCCAACATTATCTGCTCCATTAATATTTTCAATGGTATCATCAATAAATAAAGTTTCTTTTGGGATTAAATTATTTTCGGATATTAATTTTAAATATATTTCTTTATCAGGCTTTAATAACCCCATTTGATGAGAAAAATATTTTTTTTCAAATATTTCTTCAAATGTTAAATTGAAACCTGTTTTTAACTTATTTGTAAAAAAAGTACAATGTATATTGCTGGTATTGCTTAATAAAAAAATCCGGTATTTGTTTTTAATCGATTTTAATAATTCTATATTTTTTTCAGGATATCTAATAAGCATTTTACACCAGGCGTCATCTATTTGCTTATCTGTTAATTTCAGGTTTGTTTTCTGTCTTATTTTATTTCTAAATTCATCATCAGAAATTTCTCCTTTTTGGAGTTGATTGAATAAATTGTCTTTTTCTAATTGCGCATAAGTTTCTCCAATATGAATGAAACCTAATTTTTTGAAGGCATCTACTGATAATTGTGGATTAATTTCAAATACCACTCCCCCAAAATCGAATATAATATTCTTTATACCTTCTAAAATATTTTTCATAAAACGGATTGATTTTTCAATTACAAATGAAATAAAAACTTAAAACAAATGAAGTGATTTTATGTAAAAGATTACTTTTGCAATATGCAGAAAATTTCTTCAATTATTTGGGACTGGAATGGTACTTTGTTGGATGACATTGACCTATGCATAAGTGCAATGAATATTCTATTGAAGAAAAGGAAATTACCTAAATTAACAAAAGATTATTATCAGAAAGTATTTACTTTTCCAGTAATTGATTATTATAAAAAATTAGGATTTGATTTTATGAATGAATCATTTGAAATTCCTGCTCACGAATTTATTAACGAATACCAACAAAACTTTCATTTAACAAAGCTTCAGCCTGATGCAGTTGAGATTTTAGAATTTTTTAAAAAGAATGGGATTAAACAATTTATTCTTTCGGCAATGGAACAAAGATCTCTTGAAAAAACGGTGAATAGTTTTAATATTGGCGAATACTTTGATGAACTTGCAGGGATTAAAGATCATTTTGCGTATAGTAAAGTTGAATTTGGTAAACGGCTAATTGAAAAAAATAGATTGAATTTAATTGAAACTTGTTTAATTGGAGATTCAACACATGATTATGAAGTGGCGAATGACTTAGGAATAAAATGTATTTTAATTACTAATGGTCACATGCCAAAGGAAAGATTAATTGGATTGAAGGCAGATATTTATAGTGATTTAAATGATTTAAGGAGAAACGTTAATAATTTTAAAACTGCTTAATACCAATAATTTCCCGAACTTCTTTAATTGTTTTCTGAGCACTTTCTCGTGCTTTGTCTCTGCCAATTTTTGCGACTTTCGTAAGATAAGTATCATTGGCTTTTATTTCTATAATTTTTTCCCGGATTGGACTGGTCACTTTTAAAATATCCTCAGCAAGTTGTTTTTTTAAATCACCATATCTTATCTGGCAGGTATTATAAAGTTCGGTAAAATGAGTAACAGTATCAGGTGTAGATACTACATTCATCATATAAAATAAATTTTTTATTGATTCAGGCATTTTTTGGTTAGGCTTAGTTGGTCCGCTATCAGTTACAGCTCGCATTACTTTTTTCGTTAGCGTTTTATCATCATCAATTAAAAAAATACCATTTCCTTCAGACTTTCCCATTTTTCCGGAACCATCCAAACCCGGAATTTTTATTAATTCACCTCCAAAATTAAAAGCTTCAGGTTCTGGAAAATATTCGTTTTTGTATAAATTATTAAATCGACGGGCAAATTTCCTGGTCATTTCAAGATGCTGTTCCTGGTCTTTTCCAACAGGTACCTTATGTGCTTTATGAATGATAATATCAGATGCCATTAATACAGGATAACAGAGTAAACCAGCATTAACATTTTCGGGTTGGGCGCGAACTTTTTCTTTAAATGAAGTTGTTTTTGATAGTTCTCCAACATAAGCATTCATGCTAAGTAATAATGTTAATTCCGCAACTTCAGGAACATCACTTTGAATATATAATGTTGCAACTTCAGGGTCGATCCCAACAGCAAGGTATTCAGCTAATATTTGTTTTACATTTCCATGAAGGTCACCAGGAGTAGGATGTGTAGTGAGTGAATGATAATCGGCAATAAAAAAATAGCAACTATATTCATGTTGCATTTTTAAAAAATTGCGAATAGCCCCGTAATAATTGCCTAAATGTAAATTTCCAGTTGGACGAATACCACTTACTACTGTTTCCATTATAAAATAATTTAATTAATCTGCAAAACTATAAAATGTTACGGTATAGCGAAATTATCAATACAATTTTTTCAATTAAGGGTCTATTCAAATAAACAATAATAAAGAAAGCATTAATACTTAGTTAAAGTTTTTGTACCTTTATTGCTATATTTCTCTTCTGAAAACTTTCCAAATGGAAAAAACAAAATCAGCCGGTACTGCTAAATCTGTTTGGTATAAATTAGATAATGCTGCAAAAATATTTCCTGCCGTTGTTAATAGTGAAATGTCTACAGTATTTAGAATTTCAGCTATTTTGAAAAAACCAGTTAATTATAACATACTTAAAAAGTCCATTGAGAGTATTAAAAATAGGTTTCCGTATTATAATGTTCATCTAAAGAAGGGCTTTTTTTGGTATTATTTAGATGAATTAAAAGGGGAAATTATTCTTGAACCTGATTTTCACCAACCGAATAAAGCATTTAATTTAAAAAAAAGTAAATTATACCGTATTTTGGTTTATAAAAACAGAATTTCAGTTGAATTTCTTCATATACTTACCGATGGATCTGGAGCACTTGAATTTTTAAAAACATTATTAACTTCTTATTTTGAAATATTCGGTTTAGAAATTCCAAACTGGAATAACATATTAAAACCTGAAGAAAAACCTCATCCGGAAGAAGCAGAAGACGCGTATAATCGGTTTTTCAAAAAGAATATACCGGTAATTCCTACATTACGCAAAGCCTTTCATCTACCTTTTAAACTAAATGATATACCTCGATATAGGGTTACAAATGCTTTGATTTCAGCAAATAGTGTTTTATGTGAAGCTAAAAAATACGGAGTTAGTTTAACGGTTTATTTGGCAGCGTTATACTTATTTTCACTTCAAAAAATAGCTGCTTCAAATCATAAAGAGTGTGTTATCCGGGTTCAGATTCCTGTGAATCTTCGTAAAATATATCCATCCAGAACAATGCGAAATTTTGCACTTTTTATTACTCCTGAAATAGATTTAAGATTAGGGAAATATGATTTTGATGAAATAATAAAAATCGTTTTTCACCATTTACAATTGAAAACTGATAAAAAATTAATTGATAAAAATATAACCCGAAATGTTCGTGGAGAAAAATTTGTAGTAATTAGAATGCTTCCGCTGGTTATTAAAAATATCTTTTTATATATTATGTATCATGTTCGTGGAACAAATCAATATTCAGGGGTGCTTACAAATTTAGGTAAAGTTAATCTTCCCGAGAATATTTGCGGAAAGATCGATCATTTTGTTTTTACTCCTCCGCCTCCCAATAAAGCATTAAAAATAAATACTGGCGTTATTAGTATTAATGATAATTTAATAATAAGTTTTGGGAGCTTGTGTAAATCAAAACAACTCGAACAGTTAATGCTTGGGTTTCTTATAGAAAAGGGTTTAAATGTAAAACTTGTTAAATATTAGGAGAATATAATATGCTATATTGCAAAAATTGTGGTGTAGAATTAGAGGAAACAATGGAAATTTGTCCTTTATGTAAATTATCGCCAATTGAAAAACAAATAGTGGAAAATAATGTACCTATTGAAAAAAGCGTTGAACTGGAAAAAGACGAGAAAAAAGGAAAACAAATAATATGGGAGCTTTTATCTCTTACTTTTTTTTCGGGCATTATTGTTACACTAATTATAAATTTAGTTAGTTCAAAAACATTGAACTGGTCATTGTATTCAGTCACTTCTATTATTTTTATTTGGATCTTAGTTACTTTATTTTTCTTTTTAATTAAAAGACCTTTTTATTTAATCCTTCTGCTTTTAATTACTTCATCAGGTTATTTAATTATTATTGATTTACTGAACGAACCACTCAATTGGTCATTAAATATTGGACTTCCTATGAGTATTTCATTAATAATTATTTTCAGTTTGGTGGTAGCTGCCATAAAAATTGCTAAACAAAAAGGTTTTAATGTTTTAGCGATAGTACTTTTAGGAATTAGTGCTTATGTTATTTGCGTTGAAC
>CAZBZX010000033.1:0-18266 GCA_964496465.1 uncultured Bacteroidales bacterium | reverse complement strand
AATCATAATACCTGTTCCAGCTCATATCCGGTTTAAAATTAGGGGTAGATAAATTTCGGGTTTCATTAACCACTTCGATATTCGAATAATCTTCAATGCTATTTATATTTTTAAGTCTATCTGAGTAATAATTCCAATCCAGGTCGGTTCTGAAGGATATATTTGAAGGCAAATAGTAAAAATTAAAATCTTTTATCAACCTGAAAACAGGAGAGCTTAGTGCTTTTGATTTACTGAACGGGGTCACATTTTTTGGCCTTAAATTATAATTGTAATTAAAGCCCATCCTCTCATCCCGTTCGAGCCTGTAGGCGGTTTCAAAACTCGTAAACATCGTTTCACTGTAGCCATAACTTACTGAAAAGTTAGCCGGATCGTATAACTTTGGTTTTTGACTTTGCTTATTAACTTTAACATTAGTAAAGTTTATATTTCTTCTTACGGTTTGATCTTGTGTATTGTCTTTAATTTTTTTCCGCTCTTCTTTATCTGCAGCATTATCGAGGGTTATTTCCATAGGTATATCCGGGTCTAATGGATTATATTGTGGATTTACCACACCATACGAATAACCGGCATACATTGGAATCATTACATCTGATTTTTCGGGGAAGAATTTCCCTAATTCCAAGCTTCCAGATACATCAACCTGAGAAATTTGTTCTTTTTGCCTTTCATCAATTTTTTGCTCTATACTTCCGAACCCAGGAGTACTTGTACTACCGGCAAGGGTGAGAATACCAAGATCAGCCAGTTTTGTTGTGACCCTTCCATTGGCTGCCCAACCGCCTTTTTCATCAAAATCGGTTAAACGGAGTTCGTTCATCCAGATCTCGGCAGATTTTGGAAGTCCGTCATCCACCGCTAACCTGCTATTTGTTTGATATGGATTTCTAACCCCAATCATTATGGTGCGGACGTTGCTTAAATTTGGATTACCACGAACTTTGATAATTGCCCCGGGTTTTTTCGGGTCCATCATTTTATAAATGGTTTTTATGGTCATGTTCGGATTGTCCCGGAGCTGATCATTCCTTTTTTGCTTTGCTTCAAGAAGTAAATCAAGATCAATATCGAATTTATTGGAATCAGGCCATACAATTAACCGGTCGTTAGGATTTTTTTCATTTAAAAGCGTATTCCATTCTTTGGTTATTTGTAATGGAATTTCATATTCATAATAGTTGTCTTTATAATCTGTTCCTAATCTGATAAATGCAGTTAGTTCGCCGTCATTCAAATCATATTCCTCAATAGCTTCAGCATGCACAAACATTTGCAACCGCTTATATTTTCGCATATCAAGGTAAATATTTTTAAATGCAGCCTTCGCATCTCCATCTTCTAAATCCATTACTTTGAGCACTATCGATTGCTCGTTTAACTGCCTTGATTGTATTTGATATGGATCGCGCTCTCTTTGCACACCAGGAGGTAAAATGTAGTTAATAGGTGATCTTTTTCCATTTTCTTCAACATTTACGGCCGATATTTCAAAAAGAGATTCATTTAATTGTGGCGATGAAAGAAATTCTCTTCCCTCGTACATTGAGTATTGATATTTTCTCCAGTCAGCTCTAACCAGGTCCAGTGTTGCAAATCGAAGAATGGTTTGATTTCGAAAACCTTTCATGAACATCCTGAAAAACCGAATGGATTTAAAGTCATCAATATCACCAACTCGCTCATAATCGGCTAAAGGAATTTTAAATTGGTACCATGTAACATCTTTGTAACTATCATTATATAGTTTTGCTCTTACATTAATTGTATCTGTAATATAATTATCACCGATGATAAAATCTTCTTTCTTTATAGAAATCCTATATTGAAAATAACTTTCACCTTCACTAAGGGTATAATCAAGATTTATGTCTTCAGCGTCAGGCAATGATTTTCCGGCAGTTGGATATGATTCCGGATTATCCTGTGTGGATGGTGAATTTCCTTCAAGCCCGTTATACCTTTTGTATCTATCAAGAATTTTTAATTTTACTTTGTCATAATCTGTCCCTCTAAAGAAATGATAGTCGTCATTTGAAATATCAGTAATTAGGTTAAGTTTCTCGATATCATTATCATCTATATTATTTGGATCAATGCCTGTATAATTTAATAATTCTTCATAATAAGTGGAATTTCCATATTTAAAATATTTTTTTTCTTCCTCATTGGTTAAACCATCCAGTCCAACATCCTGATTTTTTCTTGCCGCAGGATCATTTGCAAATTGATATTCTCGCGGTTGAAAACGGGATACTCTTCCCCATACGGTAGTATCTAAATTTTCAAGCCCACCATCTTTTGGCATTCCATGTTCAAGGCTTTTTCTACCGTCGCGTAAAATATCTTCAGAAATATTTCCCAGGTTAAAATATAAATAACCGCCAGTATCTTTTTCATGCCCTTCAACAAAAGGATCCATTAACCAAAATTCGATGTATTCAATATTGGCAGATTCAAAATCATTTACCCTTAAATCGCGCATCATGCCGCCCCATCTTTCTTCGGGTTTATTTAAGTGACCATTCATATCTATACCAGCGGAATGAGCTGAAGGTCTTAGATCAAAATTATAAGGCCCTTTTTCCGTGGGATAGAAAGCCACATTTAAAATTGGTTGAGGGGTTGGAATATTATTCCTGATTTGACGGTTCGGGAAAATCTCATTCTCATTAAACATATCAACAAATAAATTCGAACGGGAATTATCATCGTTTCTTATATGGTTTGGAGTAGCCAAGGCATCTTTATAAAAAATATGGTCAACAAAATACCAGGCAATCCTTGCCCTGTTATATCCATAGGCTAGATCATTTACCAATTCAGCTTCAGGAAAAAGGCTCGTGGATGGATTTGTATTTTGTGGGGTACTTGCCAGGTTCCATTCAGGGAAGTTTTTTAAATCGATGGTAGTTTTAGTTCCTTCAAAATCATCTATATACACATATTCTTCTTTAAATTTTTCTTTATTACCATTTTCTGTTATAGTCCCTTTTTGTTCAATGGCTTTTGAGTGACCCGGGATTAAATTAGCAAATTCAGCAACCATGGATATGTTGGATGGCTCTTTCGTTTCAATTAAAGGAATTTTATCAACAAGTTTAGTCAAATATCTTGAATCGGTTCGATAGGAAGCATTTAATCCCCAAATTGTATTGGAAATAGGTTCGTCTCCCATATTTACTTTTGTAGTTAAAGGCCTTTCAGTTAAATTTAAAATGGTAGCCCCCACATTAAAATCGTCGCTAATTTTGTAATTAAAGTGGGATCCGATCATAGTTTTTGTCTGAAAGCTAAACAAATCATTACTTTCCAATGAAATACGAATTGGTGTACCAGACTCTAATAAACCCTGATCAATAATGGTAACCCTTCCCAAATTGTAATCAACCGTGTAATCGGTATTTTCAATAAGTTCTCTTCCTCCAGCAACAACTTTTACCCCTCCTTTAGGAATATTCATAGCATTTAGAGGAATTTCGCTGCTTGAAGATGACTGATATGAGCCTTTTATAACAAATTTATTTTTTTCTGCTACCTGTTTTGCCCTGGTCTGAGTTGAATCGTACAATTCGGTATACATATATTTTTTAGCCACAATTGGCTCTAAGCCTTCTTTTACAATTTCTCTTTTTAATCCTTCACCAAAAGGCTCCCTCATAGGGAAATATATTCTACCATTTGAAGAGTTAATAGTAATACCTTCAATATAATCAAAGCGACCATCAGGGAATGATTCACTTCTGGCATCAACATTATCTAGTTCCAGTAATCGAATAATTTGAATTCTGTTGAGACCTTCATCAGGTAAGTAATTAATTTCATTCCCTGTTTCATCGTCACGGTATAGAATATTAAGCATAAAATCCTGACTATTAACCTGGTAAGCTCCTAAGGCGTATACGTTTTTCATCATTAAATCCCAGTTTGGGAATCTGGGACTAAAATTTGTTCCTTTTAATAATTTAACCAGTAACATTTTAGGGTCATTTATTCCATCGGTAGAGAATTCACCAACCTGTACCGGTTCATCCTTACCATCAATAATGTATTCAAAGGCTACAGCCAGTATTTCATCGGCATTTAATGCTGAATTTAGTGAGATATACCCTAATTGCATATTAACTTTATATTCATTTGAGCTCAACATACGGGCATTTTCCAGCTTTTCGTAATCTCTGCTTATTTTTAAACCATTGAAGTCTGTAAGTGCTGATGTATAGGATTGAATTTTACGGATACTTGCATTTGTATCTTTCGCAAATAAACTATTGAGCGTATTACTACCATTACTGGGATGTTTATCGTTTTTTAAGGTTGCAATATCGTCACTGAAGATATTGTCACCAGATTCTCCAAGATCCAGGAATGCAAGAATATTTCTTGAATTTTCAAAATCCCCACTTTTATTAGTAACCCATACTTCAATTTTAGTAATCCTGATATCAGATTGAATTAGTGGTAGATTTTTTAAAGCGGCATCATATTGATCTTTAAAATAATGCGATAAGAAGAAGTGTTTATTTCCCTCATAATCATCAGCAGTTAATTCAAAATCATTTCGTTGTGCACCCCCTTGTACTTCAATAACTTTCGACTTTCCTTTTTGCTGCGAAAATACTGTGGTTACAGTTAAACGGCCAAACTGGAGCTCGGTTTTAAGACCAAATAAATTCTGACTCCCTTGAATTAAGGTTCCGGTTAGCGGAAGTGAGACATTTCCTGCCTCAATTTTTTTTATTATTTCATCTTCCTTCCCTGTATATTCCAATTTAAATTTATTCTCAAATTCAAAAGTAGCCTCAGTATCATAATTAATACTTAATCTCATTTTATCTCCAATGTTTCCTGTAACATTCATTTGAATTTTTGAATCAAAGTCAAAAGTTGTTGTTTTTTGTAATTTCGGACTTAATTGTGGATTTTTTACATTTGATATTTTTAAACCAAATATTAATTCTGCCGATCCTTTTGGAATTATATTCACTGTGTTAGTACCGAAGATACTGTTAAAAGCTTCACCTCCTATATTTAAACCAGGAATAAGTGAACCAATCTGACCTTTATCTGAAAGTTGTTTTTGATGCCAGTATTCACCTAGTGATTTATTAAACTGGTATTGGTGGTATTCTTCAACAGTCATATATACCGGTCGGTTATAATTTATATTCCCGAACTTCTCGGTGATGATATATTCATTTTTGTCAGGATCGTATGTCGTTTCTTGTTTTATGTTTGATGGATTTTTGAGATACAGGGCAGAAGAAGGTTTTTGATCATAAAAATTTTGCCCGGAAGGATCATCAAATGGAAAAGCTAAATCGCTGCGTTTGGCAGATTCGACAGAATCGCTTTGTTGATATGAATTTTTTTCAGCTTTTATTGATGAATCAATAATAGTTGCTTTGGATGTAATGATGTAAGTAAACATCAATACAAATGCAATAAATCCGATAAAATATTTTAATTTTCCCGTCAATAGATATTCCTTATAAAAGTTTTAGAGCTTTTTTTACTAATTCTTCAACTGTGCTTTCTGGTTGCTCCAAAATAAGCTTGTTAAGAATTTTCTCAACATTATTTTTCGGAAATCCTAATGTTACTAATGCAGATAACGATTGTTCTTTAAATGTATTGCTTTGTGATGGAATTATTTCCTGAATAATTTCAGATTTTTCAAGTTTATCTTTTAATTCAATAATTAACCGTTGTGCTGATTTTGTTCCGATTCCTTTTATGCTGGTTAACAAATTAACATCGCTTTGAGTAATGGCTGCATGTATCTCTGAAGCTGAGAGCGATGATAAGATGATGCGTGCAGTATTTGCTCCAACTCCAGAAACAGAAATTAAATGTCTGAAAATTTCCCGTTCTTCCTTTGCATAAAAACCATATAAAATATTGGCATCTTCGCGAATTACCTGATGAATATATATTTTACATTCTTCTTTATGTTGAAATGCTGAATACGTATAAATTGAAATGTGTATAAAATATCCAATTCCATCATTGTCTATAACAATATAAGTAGGAGTAATCTCTTTTATTTTTCCTGCAATGTATTCAAACATATATAGTTATTTTATTTAATAATATGGGTCTAATATAAAGATATTTTTAATATCCTCTATTTTTAGTTGCGCAAAAATAGAGGATATGATTTAAAAGATATAGAAAAATGATAAAAAAATGTAAAAAGTTTATATTCAGAAAATTAAACTCTTGTAATAAAGATGCAAATTACTATGATGAGTAATTTAATATTTGATTATTAATTTCTTGAATTGAAAACGGCGAGAAGTTAACCCGCCGTCTTTTTATTTAATTTGAAATAAATGGACATTTTCGAATAAATTCAACACTTTCTAATTGTTTTATTAGAAAATTAGCTAAGCTTGTTGCACTGATTTTTTTACCAGGACAATCGGTCAAGCTGATATTTATTAATTCATCTGATTCTACTTGTTCAATAAAAGGTAACCGGACTATTGTCCAATCAAGATTACTCCCTGATAATAAAGAATATTCTTTTTGTTTATCAATAATAATTGCTTTAAATAATAGTCTTATCATTTTGGAAAGCAACCTGGTCCTAATACTTTTTTTATCAAAGGGAGTGTCAAGAGTTAAGCCTGTTATAACAATATACCTGCTAATATTGACCGTACTCATTGCTTTAATTATGTTTTTAACAGCCAAGCTAAAAACAGGCTTTTCATTTTTTGTTTGCCCTAGTGTGCTAATAACAGCATTACATCCCTCGATAAGTTTGTAAACACTCTCATAATCAATAACATTACCTGGTATAATTTCAATTAGAGAATTTGTTAATTCAAATTTTTCAGGATTTCTTATTAATAGTTTAATTTTAAAACCTTGATTAATTAATTGTTTTACTAAGTATTTGCCTACTTTACCGGTTCCCCCGATAACAGCAATTTTTATATCTTTTTGCATGTTATTATTATTTTAAAATTTATAAATATTTTAAAGATTTGAATAGAATGACAGGAGGATTAGAAATAATTCACATCCCGTCAAAACCCGAGTGGTTTCGAAGAAAGATTTGATATGTAATATTTTCTAAATAGAATTTTCAACAATGCAAAAATAAGAGAGATATTTTAAAAGATATAGAATATATAAATAAATAAATTAGCGATCGGATCATTTTAATTGATCCAATTGCTAGATTGTTAATATTTCGAAAGATAACTTATTAATAACTTCTCATCAATTTTTGTTAATTTGCCATGAATTAAAAATTCAAATATGGAAAGTGAATCAAGATATGATAAAAGAGGGGTTTCAGCATCAAAAGATGATGTGCACTCAGCTGTAAAAAATATCGACAAAGGAATATTTCCAAAAGCATTCTGTAAAATTGTTCCGGATATATTAGGCGGTGATAAGGAATATTGCAATATTATGCATGCTGATGGAGCAGGAACAAAATCTTCATTAGCTTATATGTATTGGATGGAAACTGGTGACCTTTCGGTTTGGAAAGGAATTGCCCAGGATGCCATTGTTATGAACCTGGATGATTTATTATGTGTTGGGGTAACCGACAATATTTTACTTTCTTCAACCATTGGCAGGAATAAAAAATTGATACCGGGTGAAGTAATTGCAGCAATAATAAATGGAACCGAAGAACTACTTGAGGAATTAAGAAATCTAGGCATATCTATTTATTCTACCGGAGGTGAAACTGCTGATGTTGGAGATCTGATTCGAACAATTATTGTTGACTCAACAGTATGTGCCCGAATGAAGAGAAATATGGTAATTTCAAACAATAATATTCAGGATGGAGACATTATTATAGGTTTATCCTCATCGGGACAGGCAAGCTATGAAAAGGAATATAATGGAGGAATGGGTAGCAATGGTTTAACTTCAGCACGTCATGATGTTTTTGCAAATTACCTGGCAAAAAAATATCCTGAAAGTTTTGATGGTTCTATTTCTGAGGATTTGATATATTCAGGGATTTATAAATTAACCCAGCAAATTGAAGGATTAAACATTGATGCCGGTAAACTTGTCCTTTCCCCAACTCGAACATATGCACCTATAATTAAAGCGATTCTTGAAAATTATCGGCCGATAATTCATGGGATGGTCCATTGTTCTGGCGGGGCACAAACCAAGGTAATGCATTTTGTAAATAATTTACATGTAATAAAAGATGATTTGTTTGAATTGCCGCCACTTTTTAAAATTATCCAGGAACAATCTGGAACTCCATGGCATGAAATGTATAAAGTTTTCAACATGGGACACCGTTTTGAGATCTATGTTTATCCTGAATTTGCAGATGATATAATTAATATTTCAAAAGAATTTAATGTAGATGCTAAAGTTGTTGGCAGATGCTATTCATTTACAAAGAATGAATTGACTGTTAAAAGTGAATTTGGTGAATTTACTTACTAGCACTCGAATTTAATTCAGATTTAAATTATTATCTTTGCACCCTGATTTTTAGAGAGTAAACTATGGCAAAGAATTTAATTATAGATAGACTTGAAGGGGTAAAACAACGATTTGATGAAGTAGCCCATCTTATTACCCAGCCGGAGACGATATCCGATATGGAAAGGTATGTTAAGTTAAACAAAGAATATAAAGACCTCGAACCCGTTGTTGATGCTTACAAAGAGTATAAGAATATTTTAAGCAATATCGAATCAACCAAACAATTATTAGCCACTGAAAAAGAGGAGGAAATGAGGGAAATGGCTAAGATGGAACTGGACGAATTGATTGAAAAAGTAGACCCTATAGAAGAAAAGATTAAAATTCTATTGTTACCTGAAGACCCGGAAGATGGAAGAAATGCCATTCTTGAAATACGCGCTGGGACAGGTGGTGATGAAGCTAGTATTTTTGCTGGCGACTTGTTTAGAATGTATTCGAAATTTGCTGAGATTAAAAGATGGAAAATTGAATTAACAAGTTTTAGTGAGGGAACTGCTGGGGGGTATAAAGAAATTGTTATGAATGTTAAGGGACAAGGTGTTTATGGGATTTTAAAATATGAATCAGGTGTACATAGGGTTCAACGTGTTCCCCAAACAGAAACCCAGGGCCGGGTGCATACATCAGCAGCTTCAGTTGCCGTTTTACCTGAAGCAGATGATTTTGATGTGGAGATAAAACCAGAAGATGTAAGAAAAGATACATATTGTTCATCGGGCCCAGGTGGACAATCAGTAAACACAACCTATTCGGCTATACGACTAACTCATGTTCCAACAGGAATTGTAGTAACTTGTCAGGATCAAAAATCGCAGATAAAAAATCTCGATAAAGCCATGAAGGAATTAAAAACAAGGTTGTATAGTCTGGAATATCAAAAACACCTTGATAAAATTTCTTCTAAAAGAAAAACCATGGTTTCAACAGGCGATCGTTCTGCAAAGATTCGTACATATAATTATCCTCAAGGCCGCATGACTGATCACAGAATAGGCTTAACGATGTATAATTTGCCATATATTTTAGATGGAAATATTGAGGAGATAATTGATAAATTACAAATGGCAGAAAACGCTGAAAGATTGAAAGAAAGCGGACTGTAATTAATGAACAATGTATAATTGATAATGAATAATTAATGGATAGAAATCAATTATTTGAACAGATTAAGAAAAAAAGGAGTTTTTTATGTGTTGGACTGGATTCAGACATCGAAAAAATACCTAGCTTTTTGTTAAAAAACGGCGATCCTGTTTATGAGTTTAATAAACAAATAGTTGATGCTACGGCTGGTTATACAATCGCATATAAGCCAAACCTTGCATTTTATGAAAGCAGGGGAGAAGAAGGATGGATTTCATTAGAAAAAACAGCTAAATATATTAAATCTAATTATCCTGAAGTCTTTTTAATTGCTGATGCTAAGCGTGGTGATATTGGAAATACTTCTCACATGTATGCTAAAGCATTTTTTGAAAAATTACCTTTCGATTCTATCACAGTTGCGCCATATATGGGCTCCGACTCAGTTACACCATTTCTTTCATATAAAGAAAGATGGGTTATTTTACTAGCCTTAACTTCAAATAAAGGTGCTTTTGATTTACAATTTATCGAAGACAAACAAACTGGTAAAAAACTATTTGAAAGAGTATTGGAAGTTTCAAAAGAGTGGGGTAATGAAAATAATATGATGTATGTAGTTGGCGCTACAAAAGCAGAAATGCTTGCTGATATTAGAAAAATAATTTCTGATCATTTTTTATTGGTTCCAGGTGTTGGTTCACAAGGTGGTAGTTTGGCGAAAGTGGTGAAATTTGGAATAAATAAGCAGTGCGGACTTATCGTTAATTCTTCACGTGGAATTATTTTTGCTGACAACACTGAAAATTTTGCAAAAGCAGCAGGAATTGAAGCTCAAAAGCTTCAGCAGGAAATGGAGAAACTGCTAAAAATAAAAAATCTTATTTAATTATATTTTATACAAGTCATTCACAAATAAGCTCAAAGGACGGTAAATAACATGAGCAAACTTTGAAAAAGCGAATAAGACAAACATTTCCATTGAAATAATTGTTTGAATAATAAATACGATCTGGTTTGTCAATATTTCGAATCTGGCAGTCATAGAAACTTCAAGTTGGAATCCTGTAAATCCGGCAATCCATTAAAAAACAAAAATATCTAATCAGTAAATTTTGTATTTGAATAAGCTTGTGTAATTTTTATAAATCGGTAAAAAATTACAAATGTAATTTCATACATCATTAATAAACACTAAATTCATTCTGTCCAGTATCCCAGTTAATTAAATGTAAATGATGTTTTGGATCAATAAAATCCCTTAATTGCCAGGAAATTAAGTTTTTAATTTATTAAAATACATGGCAAACGATCGGTATAAAAAGTGGGTCCATTTACCAAAAGGTACAATTATTAAAGCCCATTGAACCAATACAATTATATGAATTATGTAAATCCAAATATTACTTTCAATAATATTTAAATCGATAAAAAGGCGGGCAAAAAAAGCTGATAATGCCATTAAAAACAACCAAATAACAAAAAACCAATCACTTGGGTGGGAATGTTTACTAAGTTCATTGCTTTTTTTTATTCGTTCGGCCATAAAAATAAACGTAATTATAAATATTGCTGCACTCTCGGTGTATCCAAGAATAATAATAAAATTGTTTTGAGTTCCAAGCCAATTTAAGAAAACAGTTGTAAAAAGTAAAGATAAATAGCCAATAACAAGTATTAAATGCTCGAGCCACCTAGTATAGCTATCTTCACAACCAAGTGTTTGTTTCTGGGTAAACATATGTTCGAATAATTCACCAAGAACTTTAATATAAGATAATATTGAAACCTTAACTTTTTGTTTAAAAATAGTAAGCCACCACATATGTATAATATCCGGTAATAATATAAAAAGGAAAACAATTGAAATGGCAATAATTTCAAAGTAATGTCCGTAATGTAAAAGTTTTTCAATGTTGAAATCTAGTTTAAAAGCATACCAAATTATTCCCAAAGCCAATAAAACAAAAGCTAAAATTGATGCTGTAATTGATTTATAAAGTAAACCCGATAATCCTGTCCAATCATATTTTGCAGTTAACCACCTACGCAACGACATCATCAATTCTCCTGGATTGGCTTCTCGTGGACAGGTACTGCTACATTCGCCACAATAATAACATAACCAGGGTTCCAAAGACATTTTTAATTTGCTTTCATTTCCTAGTACGCTATACCTAACCATTTTCCGGGGAAAAGAATTGTTTTCGTCTGACAAGGAACAAACAGCGGTACAATTACCACAATTATAACAAGCATTAAAATTTATACCACCATATTTTTTTATTTCATCTGCAAAATTTCCATTAATTTTTGCCATTCTTATTCTATTATTTTAATTTATATGTAAAATATTCATCCATATCATCCAGTTCGTCAGTTTCAACTTCCCCGTATTTTCTTAATGTCATTAAATTAAAAGTTATAATATCTTGAGAAATACCCGTTTCTTCAGCTATTTGAGGAATGCTTTTCGGTTCAGTTTCTAATGATTTTAAAATAGCTTTTTTTATTTGCCTGTATTCTTTTTGTTGTTCCTTTAATTCTTGCGAAACTGAGATTTTATTTTTTATTTGGTCAATTGTTTTCATCTTAATCATTTTTAATAATACCTTCAATCATCCCTTTAATTTCCGAATCGGTATATCCAATTAACTGAATGGCATTTACATCGCATACAGGTAGGCACATTCCACAACCTTTGCAATTGGCTTCGTTGACTATAGCAAAAGTTATGTTCCCATTTTGTTTTTTAATAATTGCATCAAACGGACAAACTTCTTCGCATTTCCCACACCAATTGCATATTTTTTCATCAATAGTTGCCAGAGTTGGTTCTATTTCAATTTCCCCTTTGCTTATTAATGAATTTACTTTTGCTGCTGCAGATAAGGCGGATTTCACTGATTCAGTTATATTTTTAGGTCCCTGGCATGCACCGGCAATTAAAACTCCATCAACAACTGTTTCAACCGGACGTAATTTCGGATGGATTTCATTAAAAAATTTATCCATTCCAATTGGTACTTTTAAAATATTAGCCACTTCATTATTTTTTTTTGGTTCCATGCCTGTTACAAGTACTACTAAATCAGCATCAACTTCAATTTGTTCATTTGCAGATAAAATGTCGTTTATTTTAACAGTTGTTATTCCGTTTTTTGCTTCCACTTCAGGTAGCGAATCTTCAAAAGATTGTAAAAAAATATCTCCATTTATTGAGGCTTCTTCATATAAGATTTCTTGCTTGCCATAAGTCCTTATTCCCCTGTTAAAATGAAAATTATTGATGTTGCTATATTTTTTTCTTGTGTAAATGGCAGTATGAATTGCTGATGTGCAACAATAACGCGAGCAGTATTTATTTTCACCCTCAGGTTGCCTGCTTCCAACGCAATAGATGTAAGCAATATTTTTAATTTCCCTGTTATTAAATTTTAGTTTGTTGCCATTCAGTTCAATTAATCGTTTAAATTGCTGAAGTGTAATTACATTGTCAATTTCTTTGTAACCAAATTCGCCAATTTTAGGTTCATATGGGTCAAAACCCGTAGTAAGCAATATTGCACCTGCATTAATTGTTATAGTCTCTGTTTTTTGATTGAGATTTATTTGTTGACATAATTTAATGCATTCACCGCATTTATTACATTCATCAGCATCTATTGCTGGTATTTCAGGATATTCGCCTGGGTAATTAACATAAATAGCTTTTCGTTTTGTTAAGTTAAAGTTAAAATCATCATCAACAATAATTGGACATGCTTTTATTGCTTTTTCTAATTTTTCCAGATTCAATTCACAATTTGGATTGATGTATCTAGGTCTAATCTTTACCTGTATTTTAAAATCACCTACACTTCCAGCTTTGGAAATAATTTCAGCACCTGTAAATAATGTAATATTATGGTTTTCTTTAATTTCTTTATAAAGCCTTGCGATAACTTCCTGCCCGGTTTCGCCTGTAACAAAAAGTTCATTCCATTGTGTAATCCTGCCACCAATAAAATGTTCCTTTTCAATTAAATAAACTTGCGAACCCATATTGGCTAACTTAATTGCTGCCCGCATACCAGATATTCCGGCGCCTACAATTAATACAATATTCTTCGAGGGAATTTTAAGCGTACTTAAAGCCTGTGAATATTTAGTTTTTGAAATACCTGCCTGTATTAACCTTATGGCTTTTTCAGTTGCTTTTACAGGATTATCTGAATGGGCCCAGGAACATTGCTCACGGATATTTACTTGCACATAATTATAAGGATTTAATCCACCCCTAATTGCAACATTTCGAAATGTTTCCAGATGTAATTTTGGTGAACAGGAAGCAATAACTATTCCGTCGAGTTTATTGTTTCTTATATCCTCAGCAATTTCATTCTGGGTTGAATCGGCGCAAGCAAACATGGTTGTTTTTGCAAGAATAACACCATCCATTATTGAAATTGCACTTTTAACTTTTTCAACATCAACATAATCGGAAATGTTAGAGCCGCAATGACAAATATATACGCCTATTTTATTATTCATTTCCAGCCCTCCTTAAATAACTTACAGTTTCTGATGATGCAGCTCCTGCTGATAAAATTGAATCAGGAATATCCAACGGACCCGATGCAGTACCTGCTACAAAAATTCCTTCAACACTGGTTTTTGATGGATTAGATAATTCATCGGTTTGCTTTATATAATTAAAATCATCGGGTTCAAGGGCTTCATTTATAAACATTTTTGAATAATCGGTATTTGGTAGAATACCAACCGACAATACAACTAAATCGTGTTCAGCCTCTTTAACCTGTCCTGCTTCAATGTCTTCATACCGTAAAAGTAAATTTCCATTTTCTTTTTCGGTTATTTTGCCAATTTTGCCTTTAATAAATTCAACGCCCATACCTTTAGCTTGCTGGTAAAATTCGCAAAATCCTTTTCCAAAAGCCCGGATATGTAAATAGTAAATGGTTACATCGGCCATGGGTAATGCCCCCATTAATAATTGAGCTTGTTTTATTGAATACATACAGCAAACTTGCGAGCAAATTGGATTACCAACAGTTCTATCCCTTGATCCTGTACATAAAACGTAGGCAATATTATCGGGCATTTTACCATCTTTTGGCCTTAATACAGTATTATAAGGTCTTGTGGGAACAAGTTGCCTTTCCATTTGCATGGCAGTTACAACGTTTTTATATTTTCCAAAACCATACCTGGGAATTAATGTTGGATTAAATAAATTAAAGCCGGTAGCAAAAATTACTGATTTTATTTCAATTTCAGAGATTTTTTCTTCCTGGGTAAAATCAATTGCGTTGGCAGGACAAACTTTTTCGCACAATCCGCATAAAATACAGTTTTCAATATCAACTGCAGCTATTCGTGGATTTGCAATGCTAAAAGGAATATATACAGCCTTTCTACCAACTAAATTATATTGGTATTCATCTTCTACAACCACAGGGCATTTTTCTTCACAAATTTGGCAACCGGTACAATCGTTTGTAACATATCTTGGTTTTTCAACTAGTTTTGCGAAGAAATGATTTTCGTCATTTTTCTCAATATCTTTTATTTCACTATTTGTAAAAATTTCAATATTTGGATGCCTGGCTGTTTCTGAAACTTTGGGTGTAGTAATACAAGCTGAACAATCAAGTGTTGGAAAAACTTTGCTAAGATGAATCATTTTACCACCTATTGACAGGTCTTTTTCAACCATAATTACTTTATAACCTATGTTTGCGAGGTTTAAGGCCGCTTCTTCACCTGATATTCCCCCTCCAATAACCAATACATCATATTTGTTCATTTTTTCAGACATAATAGATTTGATATTTCACCGACATTAAGATGGTTAATATGGAATAAGTTATTATTTTATATAACTTTTAAATTTGGTTTTCTAAATATTCTTTTAAACTTTTCATTTGTTTTACAAAAGGTTCAGAACATACAGAGCAAATTGCTGCCATTTTTAGCCTTGCAGGTTCAATGCCTTTTTCTTTCATCATTTCATGGGTGGCAGAAATAATTTTTGCAGTATTGTCTGTACAGCTTTCACCGTAAGTACAATCTGTTCCATCGGCTGCTATAAAAACACCAGCAAAACCTTTTTCAAATGCATGCATAATCCATTTAGGTTTTATAGCACTTGAACAAGGCACATTAATTGTATACACTGATGGAGGATAATGCATTTTTAGAAGTCCGGCAAGATCAATAGCCGGATCAGAAATTTTTTCAGTTGAAAAAACCAAAATTTTAGGTTGTGTTTTTTGCTGGTTATCCTGCATTTTCACTAACCTTTTTTCAAATAGATTTTAAAAAATCCCGATTCTTCAATAGTCCCTAAGTAATCGTGACCTTTTTTAGTAGCCCATTTAGGAACATCTTTTTTTGTGCCCTCATCAGACGATAAAATTTCCATTATTTCACCACCACTAATTTCACCAATAGCTTTTTTAGCTGCTAAAAGCGGTCCGGGACAAGATGTCCCCCTTGCATCAATAACTTTGTTAATTGATAATGCTTGTAATTCTTCAGTAGTCATAATTATATTTTTTAATCATTTTTTAAATAAATAAATGTACATCTGCTTCTTGTGCAGCTGTTATATATTCACCAATTCCAACAATATCATCAGCAATGTCAACAAAATCTTCAAGTTTTTCACCACCCCAAATTTTACCAGCTAAACCACAAATGTGAATTTTTACAGAGGTTAATTCTTTGGCTTCTTTAAAAAAATCGAGCCATGGTTTTACTTTTAAATTTTGAAGCGATTGAAGGAATTCTTCTTTTAACTCAGGATTTTCAGCCATGTTTAGTAAACTGGTATTATTTGCAATTTCTTTTTTAAATGCCCTTGCTCCTTGCATTAGTACATAAATATCAACTTCCATATCATCGGCAGCTGCACCACCTAAAACAACTCCAGCAGCAGTTAATTTATCAATGCTTCCTGAGAAAAGGGCCATTGTCATTTTTTTATTTTCCATATTTTATATTTTTTTTTGTTATTATCACAAAATTAGGCAATATTATACTATTATATAACATATATAATGTGATGTATTTTATGTATTTTTGTGATATTAATCACATTATAATAAATGATAACAAATTATAATAATATTGATTCTGACATTTGTAAAAAATGTGTAATTAAATCTTCAGCAGCTAAAGTGCTTAAAGAAAGGGAATTAGAGCAGTTGTCAGATAGTTGTGCTGAAGTTGAATTTAAAAAAGGAGATATTATTTTTAAACAAGGTGCCCTTTCTTCAAACATAATTTATGTGAAAACTGGACTTATTAAATTACATTTAAATGGACCAAAATGCGAACAAATAATCAGGATTGATAAAGCCCCAATGTTTTTAGGCTTACCCATATCTTTTAATGAAAAAATAAATTATTATTCGGCTTCTGCAATTGAACCATCTCGAGTTTGTTTTATTGATATTAATATATTCAAAATTTTTGTGCATAAAAATGGTAATTTTGCATTTCAGATTATTGTTGATTTATGCAAATCGGAATATGATTCAATTCATAAATGTGTAAATCGTACACAAAAAAATATTAATGGACGTATTGCCGATGCATTATTGCATTTTAATAACATATATAATAAAAAAGAATTTATTCTTCCATTATCTCGTGCAGAATTAGGTAATTATATTGATACATCAAGAGAAAATGTTAGCCGGATTTTAACAAAATTAAGTGATGATCAAATTATAAAAGTAACTAACAAGAAAGTAAAAATTTTAAATGAAGAAATGCTTTATTTAATAAGTAAAAATGGATAATTTTCAACTTAAAATTTTTTAAATTAATTATTTTTTAATTATTAAAACTACAAAGAAATAACCTGCACATTGTTTTATTTTAAATTATTTTTTTATTTAACAGATTTTCATAATTTGCTTTTCGTAATAATAAAAACCATTAATTAACTAAAAAGTAAGGTATGAAAAAATCAAAAACATTATTAGTATTATTAGTATTTGCAGTAGGATTTAAAAGTTATTGTCAGAGTGAACTTCCAAAATTAGCCCCAACGCCAGATGCTATACTTAAAAAAGTGAAACTCGATATGCCACTTGAAGGCAGAAAATACAAAAATGGCAGCGGGTTTAGTCTAAATCCGAAAATGCTAGCAGAGATGCCAAAAAAAGTAGCACTGGTTTCATTTTATAGCTTTGATCCTGGGATGACGAAAATACAGCAATGGACAACTTCAAATACAGTTTATAGAACAACACATACAAAAACAACCAAACTAAATGCAGTTGGATCATCAGGTGAACTTGCTATTGGTTTTTATTTACAATCAATAGAAGACCTGGTAAGTAAATATAAAGAATATGGAATGGATCTTTTATTGCCAGATGAATATTTAGATACAGATAAAAAAATAGAATATTACAATAATTATAAAGTTGAGCGTGCAAAATTTAACGAGTTTTTACAAAATATGGGAAGTGCAAATCACGATGAAATATTTGGTACTATAGAAGGATATAATGTGATTGATATTGTAAATGAACCATATGCAAATTATACTAGAACCGGCGGTAAATATATTACTAAAAAAGGCGAAGTTGCCGATGCACAGGTTTGGGTTATGGATAAATGCGGGAAAATGGCAGCTTCACTTGGGAGCAATTTATGCGAAAATCTTGGCG
>CAZBZX010000032.1:0-18719 GCA_964496465.1 uncultured Bacteroidales bacterium | reverse complement strand
CCAATTGGCGCTGCAATTAATATCCGAAAATTCTTTTCAAACGATTCTCTAAGAAAAATTGAAATAGAAAATTTCAATAGTATTACAGCCCGAAGTGAGATGAAAATGAATCGAATTTTACCTTCGGAGGGTAATTATTATTGGGGAATGGCAGATAGTATGGTTTTATATAGTGAAAAATTTAACCAGCGGTTATTTGGTCATAACTTAATCTGGCATAGTTCTACACCTGAATGGGTTTTTGAAAAAGCTGCAGGTGACAGCTCATGGCTGGATAATTTTATGAAAGATTACATCCATACTTATGTTACCAGGTACAAAGGAAAAGTAAATGGATGGGATGTAGTAAATGAAGGCATGAATACTTTTGGTGGTGGTTATAGGGAGACAGAGTGGTATAAAATTCTTGGAAAGGATTATATTAAAAATGCATTTAAATATGCCCATCAGGCAGATCCTGATGCTATTCTTTTTTATAACGATTTTAATATTGAAAGAGATACAGCAAAACTTAATAGTGTGTTGGAAATGATAAAAGCATTTCAAAATGAAGGGGTCCCTATTTCAGGATTAGGATTTCAGATGCATATAAGGATGGATATTCCTGATAAAATAATTGCTTATTGTTTAAAAAAAGGTGCTGAAACAGGATTGCAAATACATTTATCAGAAGTGGATATTATTTTCAATAAACATGATGATTCGAGAGGTAGTGGTATTCAGGTTTACACTGAAATAACCGATTCGATGTTACAGGCACAAGCCGAAAAGTATAAAAATTTAGTAAAAATGTATAAGTCAATTGTTCCAGAAAAGCAACAATATGGCATTACTTTTTGGGCATTTACCGATAAGGAAACCTGGATAAGAGGGTTTTTTGATATAATGGATTGGCCATGCCTATTTGATGATGATCTAAAACCTAAACCAGCATATTTTGGATTTCTAGATGGACTTATTGAAAAATAAATCTATTTTTCTACATTATCAACTTCTTTTTCAATATCTGAATCTTTGTGATATTGAAGTTTGTCATCTGATTTTATGATTATCTTCTCTTCTACTCCATCTTCATTAGTTGTAATAATAATGTGCTTACCTTCACCGCCTGACTTTTCAATAGTAATATTTTTCTTAAGACATTTTTGAACTTCTTTTTCAAAATCACCACTAAATTCAAAATTAAAATTTAAATCCTCAAATTCTTTCGTAAATAAAGAATCAATATAATCATCCAAACCTTCAATATTAACATCTATATCTATGTTAAGTATAGAATCTTCAGACCCAATAATATGGCTTTTAATAAAATCCTGCTCGCCAATTGACATTGATATTTCAGATAACTTCTTCTGAATTTCATCATGGTCAATATCAGATGAAATAGTAATTGTTGTATCAATTTTCTTTAAACTATCAACTGATATCTTAATCTTTATTTCTGACAAATTATTGTCTTGCGAATGAAGGATCTGCCCAAAAAAGGCAAGTATAAGAAAATAAATAAGTTTTTTCATTCAAATTATTTTAGGTTAATTAATAGAAACAAATTTATATGTAAGTTTGGTTAAGAAATGATAAGTAATGTTAAAGAAAGTTAAAAATAAGCCACCTAAAGCTTTCATTAGCTTATCTTTGTTATATAATGAGCAAGCGATTAATCTGGATATTTAGCGTTTTATTGGCCCTCGCATTAATAGGACTAATATTAGTGCAGAGTTATTGGATAAAAAATGCTATATCAATTAAGGAGCAACAATTTTCTCAAAACATAAATAAAGCTTTACATAATATTTCATTGAAGATAGAAGAACAGGAAACCATTATTTATTTAGCAGAACACATAAGTCAAAATAGTGATACTTCAATATCAAATTTGTCTTCAATTGAAAATAATATTGGAATAAATGTATTCGACTCAATTGTTGAGACAATTATTCAACAGAAAATAGATTTTGATACCCTTGATAGATTTAATCAAAATCAATCTTCGACTAAAAATATAAGCAAAGAATATATTCGAAAACGATTGTCAGAAGAAATCCAAAACAAGGCATTTTTGATTAAAAGTGTTGTTGATAAATTCATACGAGTAGATGCAAATATTAAAGATCGTATTAACCAACATGACCTTCAAACCATAATAAATAAAGAACTTTCATTAAATGGAATTAATTTAAATAACGAGTACGCATTAAAAGACAGTTCATCTATAATAATATATAAATCAAATAATTATTCAGATAATTTAAAAAGCTCTTTATATCATATTGAATTATTCCCTAATGATATAATTAAATCAGGTTATTACTTAACTATTTATTTTCCTGATGAAAAAAAACATATCCATCATTCATTAGGTCAAATGGTTTATACATCAATAAGTTTAACTATTATTATTTTAATATTTTTTATTTTAACTACCTACATTATTATAAAACAGAAAAAACTCTCGACGATTAAAAATGACTTCATTAACAATATGACCCATGAATTAAAAACACCTATTTCAACCATTTCACTTGCAACCCAAATGCTAAAAGATAAAAGTTTAGCACCAGAGAAAAAAAATATAGAAAATATTGGATTAATAATTGAAAACGAAACAAAACGGCTTGGTTTTCATGTAGAAAAAGTATTACAAATGGCCATTTTTGAAAAAGGTAAAATAAAACTTAAATTTTCAACTATTAATGTTCATGAGTTAATAAGTAATACAGTAAATAGTTATGCAATTCAGGCAAAAGCTAAAAATGGCATTATTATCCAAAATTTAAATGCAAAAGAATTTTTT
Organism: uncultured Bacteroidales bacterium; assembly: GCA_964496465.1. GTDB lineage: Bacteria > Bacteroidota > Bacteroidia > Bacteroidales > CAYFUP01 > CAZBZX01. The sequence goes on along the minus strand of CAZBZX010000032.1, from coordinate 15,925 downwards.
ATTGCAGCTGATGAGATGCATTTTACTAATATTTTATCGAACTTAATTGATAATGCTTTAAAATATTCATTAATTGATCCTGAAATAATAATTTCAACTTTGAATAAAAATAATGAATTATATATTTATATAAAAGACAATGGTATTGGGATTAGTAAAGAACACCGAAATAAAATATTTGATCAATTTTATCGAGTACCAACAGGTAATGTGCATGATGTAAAAGGTTTTGGACTAGGATTAACCTATGTAAAAAAAATGATAGAAGCCCATAATGGCAAAATTTCTGTAACAAGTGAATTAAATAAAGGAAGTACATTTCAAATTATTTTTCCGTTAAATCATTAAATTTATAATAATGAAAACACGAATTTTATTAGTAGAAGATGATGAAAATCTTGGTAGTTTATTAAAAGAGTATCTTATCGCTAAAGGATTTGATACCGAATTATATGCAAATGGTGAAAAAGGATATAAAGCCTTTATAAACAGTTTCTTCGACATTTGTATTTTTGATGTAATGATGCCAGTTAAGGATGGATTTTCATTAGCCAAAGAAGTAAGAATGATAAATAGTGATATTCCTATCATTTTCCTTACAGCCAAATCCATGAAAGAAGATATCCTGGAAGGATTTAATATTGGGGCTGATGATTACATTACTAAACCATTTAGCATGGAAGAACTCCTTGCCCGACTTGAAGCAATTATTCGAAGAAGTTCAAAAGATAAACAAAAAGTAGAAAAGGAAATATATTCCATTGGGAAATATTCTTTTGATACAAATAAACAGATTCTATCATTTGAGGATCATACACAAAAATTAACAACAAAAGAAAGCGATTTACTAAAATTGTTATGCAACAATACGAATAAGGTACTAGATAGGGATTTTGCACTAAGAACTATTTGGTCAGATGCCACGTATTTTAATGCGCGAAGTATGGATGTATATATTACAAAACTTAGAAAATATTTAAAAAACGATCCTTCAATTGAGATTATGAATATTCATGGAAAAGGATTTAAATTACTTATTTCTGATGATTTAAAAAGTTAATGCGATTACATTAAAGGTTACCTTATAATTATCATAATAATTCATTTTCGTATCAAACTTCCATTCCCATATTTTTTTATTTTCACTTTCGGGAAGATCTGCAAATAATAAATTATTTGTTTTTACTAATTCATCCTTTTTATTAAATAATAGTTCCTCATAATCTGTAATTAAACACGATTTACCTTTAGGCAATGAATTAATATGAAATTCCTGAACTAAACCAGAAAAATCCTCTAATTCTTCATGTTTAACTTTTAATATGGACATTATCTTATCTTTCAATATGATATCGAGCTGATTTAAAATATTCACAGAAATAATAAGGTCATACCTGTTAAAATCAATAGTATTTTCTGGATGAAAATTTTCAATAAAATTATTGCGTATTTTTTTCTTTGAATAAATTAATTGATAAGACTGTTTAATTAATCCACCTGTTAAATCATGTTGAATAAAGTTAATTTTACTATTCGATTTATATTTATTTAATATTTCTGAAGGATGAATAATATCAATTAAATCAACTGATTTTACAAATTCCGATATTTCATTGATTGGAACATCTAAAAGCCATCCACTTCCTAATATTGCTATAGTATCAGGCTTTTTATCCTTAATTAATTCAATAATATGGGATTTAGTATTTTCAATATGATTTAGCCAATTATCTTCCTCATTTAAAAACCTGTTAATTATTCCCCGCTGATCACGGAAATATCCCATTCGCCATAAAATATATTTAAATTTTATATTTATATACATTCTAAATAAGAAAATATTTAATAAAAGTATTAAAATATTGGGTAACTTTTTTATTAAAATAAGTATAAATAAGTAACTGCAGAATAAAATTTGTTATATGGAAAAACGATTTGACTGGCATAAAAAAACTATTTTGATAGTGGATGATGAATATATGAATTATTTATTATTTGAAGCAATTCTTGAAGAAACTAGTTCAACAGTTATTCATGCTATTAATGGTGCTGTTGCTATTGAGGAATGTCAAAAAAACACTAAAATTGATCTTGTACTTATGGATATAAAAATGCCGGTTGTAAACGGATATGAGGCATTAAAAATTATTAAAAAAGTTCGAAATAACCTTCCGATAATTGCACAAACTGCTTATACAGCTTCAGAAGATTATTATAAATGTTTAGAAGCTGGTTTCGATGATTACATACCTAAACCAATTGAAAGAGAACATCTTCTTTACAAGTTGAGCACTTTTTTTGAGTCGACTAATATATTTCAAAATTAATCAAGTTTTAAAACTGCCAGGAATGCTTGTTGTGGAACCTCAACATTTCCAACCTGTCTCATTCTTTTCTTCCCTTTTTTCTGCTTCTCCAGCAACTTCCTCTTTCTTGTTATATCGCCACCATAACATTTAGCGGTAACATCTTTTCTCAATGCCTTTGTTGTTTCTCGGGCAATAATTTTTGAACCTATTGCCGCTTGTATTGCCACATCAAATTGCTGGCGTGGAATTAATTCCTTTAATTTAACACACATTCTTCGGCCAAAGTCATAAGCATTATCTCTGTGTATCAAAGTTGATAAGGCATCAACCATTTCTCCATTTAATAATATATCCAGTCGAACCAGACTAGCTTTTTCGTAACTTGACTGGTGATAATCGAAAGAAGCATATCCTTTTGAAATACTTTTCAATTTATCATAAAAATCAAAAACAATTTCACTTAACGGCATTTCAAAGGTCACTTCTACCCTATTACTTGAAAGGTAAACCTGGTTTTTAAGTTTTCCTCTTTTATCTATGCATAAATTCATAATACTCCCGACATATTCAGACTGAGAAATTACCTGCGCAATAATAAAAGGTTCCTCAATATGATCTATATAATTTGGTTCGGGTAATCCAGAAGGATTATGAACATCAATTATTTCACCTTTAGTTGTATATACTTTATATGATACGTTTGGGACAGTTGTGATTACATCCATATCAAATTCCCTATCAAGTCTTTCCTGAATAATCTCCATATGTAATAAACCAAGAAAACCGGCCCTAAATCCAAATCCTAATGCAACAGAAGATTCGGGAATATAAGTTAAAGATGCATCGTTGAGTTGTAATTTTTCCATTGAAGCTCTAAGTTCCTCATAATCATCAGCATCAACAGGATATATTCCTGCAAAAACCATTGGTTTAACATCTTCAAATCCAGAGATTGCTTTTTCGCAAGGATTATCAACCTGAGTTATTGTATCACCTACTTTTACTTCTGAAGAAGTTTTTACCCCGGATATAATATAACCTACATCACCAGCACTCAATACTTTTTTAGGCTCTTGAGCAACTCGAAGTACTCCTATTTCATCTGCATGATATTTTTTGCCAGTATATACAAATTTTACATAATCATTTGTTTTAATCGTTCCATTAAATATGCGGAAATAAGCTATAATGCCTCTAAATGAATTAAAAACAGAATCAAAAATCAAGGCCTGAAGTGGCGCATTTATATCACCCTTAGGAGGTGGAATCCGGTTAATTATTGCATCTAGGATTTCATCAACACCTATTCCAGTTTTACCGCTTGCTTTAATAATATCTTCGCTTTTACAACCTATTAAATCTATTATCTGATCGTGAACTTCATCCGGCATTGCACTTGGCATATCCATTTTATTCATTATAGGAATTATTTCAAGATCATGATCCAAAGCCTGATAAAGATTAGATATAGTTTGAGCCTGTATGCCTTGTGTTGCATCAACAATTAACAAAGCTCCTTCACATGCTGCTATTGAACGTGATACTTCGTATGAAAAATCAACATGGCCCGGTGTATCAATTAAATTAAGCTTATATTCTATACCGTTGAACATATACTTCATTTGAATAGCATGACTTTTAATAGTAATTCCTCTTTCCCTTTCTAAATCCATATTATCAAGGACCTGTTCCTGCAAATCACGCCCAAATATTGTATGTGTTTTTTCAAGAAGCCTGTCAGCTATTGTGCTTTTACCGTGATCTATATGAGCTATAATACAAAAGTTCCTGATATTCTCCATAATTCTTATTTTCAAAAATCGTACAAAGATATTTAATATCCCATAATTGCCAATAGACTTTTTCTATTTGTCAATTAGATATATTGAATCTGTAAGAATTCCCAAGTAGTTATTTAATCTATTTTAGTCATTAGTAAGCTTATGTATCATTTTAATTTTAAATAACTTATTATCTCAGGATTTTAATACAATATTGTTTCTTTTAATATTTCTATATAAAAAAAGAGGTTACCTTAAAATAGCAACCTCTTTTTACATTAAGTTAAAATTTAACTTATTTAATTAAAATCCTCTTATTAATAGATCCTATTTCAGTTTTTATTTCAAGAAGGTAAATTCCTGCTTCTATTGTTGAAACATCAATTGATCCATCTTTTGGGAATATCGATTGATGTAATACTTCTTTACCTACCAAAGTATAAATGATTGCTTCTGATTTATCTGAATAACCAGTTGGAAAATCAATATAAAGTACATGATCAGCTGGGTTTGGATAAATTGAAATTAAACCATCTAATTCTTCAATTGAAATATTTTCTGGAGTAGGTTCGGGTGTTGGTTCTGGAGTTGGCTCTGGAGTAACATAATCATCGCCACAATCAATAACAACTTCTATTGTTATAATTTCAGAATCTCCACATGAGTTAGATATAGTAATAGATACAGTATATGTACCTTTCAATAAATATTCATGCGTTACAGCACTAATTGAAGTTGTTTCAGTAACATTTTCGCTGCCATCTCCAAAATCCCAAACATATGTACCTCCACCAACAGCTACGAACTTAATTTCTGTCTCAGTACAGAAATCAACACCTATCATCGATGCATCAATATAAGCTTCTGGATTAAATCCTTGAGAAGACCCAAGTATTTCTGCTTGAACAACATCTGTAAATATATTTCCACAAGCATTTGTATAATCAAATGTTATATCATAAAAGCCTGCAGTAGTATATGCATGCTCTACTATATCATAAATTTCTCCATTTACTTCAGTAGGAACTGCTTGAGTAACTACAGCCGATCCATCACCAAAATCAATTGAATAAGTTCCAATTCCTGATGGATAAATAAAGAAATACATTAAATCTCCGGCACATACACCGTCCTGAACACCATAATTTTCACCTTGTTCTAATGTGGCTTCAACATCGCTGCCAATTACTATTGCCTGAGTTGCAGTTGCAGTGCTTCCACAACCATTAGTTACAGTTAAAGTAACATCATACGCTCCAACTGTAGCAAATGAATGCGACACATTAAATTCAGTGCTTGTTGATCCGTCATTAAAATTCCATGAAGCAGACGTATACATTTCATTTGCATCAAAAATAATTGGTTCTCCCGGGCATGCAGTTAATGTTGAGATATTATAAGTTACCTGGTCAATTGGAAGTCCGGTAGCCACAACAATTTCATCTGTATATGTAGCTGAATTTCCACAATAATTTGTTATTGTTAATTCAACATCATAAGTACCAGCGGTTGGGAAAGTCACTACTGAATTTCTTTCATTATAAGTAACACCGTTAATTACCCATTCATATGTAGCATAGCCATATGATGCATAAAACTCAACTTCAGTGTTAGGACAAACCTCACCTGGGTAAGAATAATACACATCCCCAATTTGTTTATCACCAGAAATAGTAACAATTCTGGTTAATGAAGCTGAATTTCCACAACCATTTGTAACTGTAAGGGTTACATCATATGTCCCTGCCTCAGCATAAGAATAGTTGAAATTTTGCATATCTTGAGTACTTCCATCTCCCAAAGTCCATGAATAGGTAGTAAACCCACCATCAGCATAAAATTCAAATTCTTCTCCCGGACAAGCGCCTCTATTAAAATCAAACCAAACATCTGATATTTCAACATCACTGCCTACATGAATGGCTAAATAATAAACCAAAGAATCGCCGCAATGATTTTTAACTTTCACAGACACATCATATACTCCAACTGAAGCATATGAGTGAGAAGGATTTGCGTCATTTGACGTATTGTTATCGCCAAAATCCCATGATACAGTTTCATAATCACCTGATACCCAAAATTTAACTGTTTCATCAGGACATACAAAAAATTTATCGGCTCCTGCACTTACTTCTTTTATCTCTTTGTCATTTACTACCTGTATCATTATTGTTTTGGTTGAGTCAATTCCGCATAAATTAGTCACTGTTAATGATACAGTATATTCCGCAATTGTATTATAAGAATGATATAGTGAATAATACAATGAAGTTGTCCCATCACCCAAATTCCATTCATGTGAAACTACATCACTTGCCTGCATAGAGAAATATATTTCTTCACCAGGACAAACTATATATTTATTCGCATATATACTAAAATATGAAAAATCCAAACTTTCTTCAATAATAATTGAATCAGTAACTGTAGTATCATCACCACAACCATTAGTCATTTCTACAGTAAAATAATGTACTCCGGTTTCACTAATTGATAGTTCAATAGATGAGCCTTCAAAAGTCAATCCATTACCAAAATCCCATGAATAATGATCGATTGGGCTTGAAGTTGATGTATAAATCCATATATCTTCGTCCGGACAGGAAATTCTGTTATTAATATCTAAACTAATATATCCATCAATATCAAGATCATTGCGGATTACTATATAGGAACTAATTGTTGAATCTGCCCCACAAGCATTATAAACAGTTACAGTAAAATGCACAGTGTCAGCTACATTAAATGTCCTATTGACATATGAGCCATCGAGTATAATCCCATCTTCAAATACCCAGTGGGCATCATTTATTTGGCTGCCGCCTACACTAAAATAAACAATCTCCTCAACACAAGCTTCATCTGGATGATTAAGAGATAAATAAGTAATTTCTAAATTTTCAAGAATAGTTACTGTATCAACAATTGTTGAATCATCACCACAAACATTGGTAAATGTTAATTTAACAGGGTATTTTCCTGGTGTAGTGTATACATGAGATACATTATAACTATTTGAGATACTTCCATCTCCAAAATCCCATCTTACATTATAACTTTCAGATGAATTGGAGTAAAAAGATACATAATTCCCAGGACATATATTGTTGTTATAAATGGTCATTGATAGTGTTCCGGTTATTCCTTTATCATCAACAACTTCAACAGTATCATGAAGCACTGTATCCATTCCGCATCCATTTACCAATGTCACTGTTACTGGAAATTTCCCATATTTATAATATTGATGATATGTATTCTGATATTTTGATATATTCATATCACCAAACTCCCATAAATAAGAAATTATTCCATTCCCACCAGAGCTATAATAGATATCTTCTAATGGACATACCAAATGCTTATTAAGACTCATATAAACATAATCAACAGGTAAATCATCCCGAACAATTACCGAATCAGTTAATACAGTATCATTACCACATTCATCAGTAATAGTAACAGAAATATAATATTTTCCAGTTGTTATATATTGGGTAGTACCAAAATAGTTAGTTTCCGTATCCCCATTTCCTAAATTCCATTCATATGTCTCATATCCAGAAGATGCGGAGAAATTTACATTTGTATTTGGGCATACCTCATCAGGATTTACTGAAATATACGGCGATCCCTGGAAAGGTAATCCATCAAAAACCTCAACCGAATCAACAATCGAACTGTCATTACCGCATTCATCGGTAACAGTTAAAGTGACATAATATTTTCCAGCTGATGCATATTCATGGTATGAATATTTGTCAGAACTTGAATTTCCATCACCAAAGTCCCAATGGTAGGAATAAAAATATCCAGTATTATAGGTAAATATAGTTCCAGGACACCCTGAATATGGGGAAACACTTGTAGACGGACTTCCTGAGAATGGCAAATCATTAGTAACCTCAATACTATCAATAATTGTACTATCATTGCCACATTCGTCAGTTACAGTAAGAGTAATATAATATTTTCCAACTGCATTATATTGATGATCAGGATAATGATCGGAAGATGTATTTCCATCGCCAAAATCCCAATGATAAGCTTCAAAGTAATTTGTAGAAAAATCAAATGTAACTTCAGGACAGCCTATACTTGGATATACAGAAATATAGGGTGATCCATTAAATGGAAAATCATTTGATACAATTACAGAATCAGTTAAAGTTGAATCAGCTCCACATCCGTCTGTAACAGTAAGGGTTACATAATGAATACCTTCTGTAGCAAAAGATTTGTTATCGTAATACAAAGTATCTGACGATCCATCATCATATGCCCATAAGTAAGAATCAAAATCAGATGATGTACTAAAATAAAAATCAACATTTGTGCATGCTATTTCCGGATAATTATATATGTAAGGAGAACCCGAGAATGGCGGATTATCAGAAATCGTTACTGTGTCTTTTATTACAGTATCTTTTCCACAACTATTTGTAAAAGTAACAGAAACTGGATATATGCCGTTGGCAGTATATTGATGATCAACCCAGTTATCATTTGGGACAACTGTTCCATCGCCAAAGTCCATTTCATAATGAATTATATCTGCAGGATATACAGAATAACCCGATTCAGCGGTTATTTCATTCCCTAAACATGTTTCATTTGGCCAAACATCCAAACTATAATAACCATCAATCGATAAGTCACTAGCTATATTAATGTAATAAGTTAATGTATTTGAACCACATGCATTAGATACATCTAAAGTAACGGTATAATTACCTGTATTAGCATATGCATGATTAGGTTCTGCTTCTATTGAAGAAGTACCATCACCAAAATCCCAACTATAAGTTGAGCATTCATAATATAAATCAAAATCAATACCAATTCCAGGGCAGGCATTATCTGTCGATGAGTTAATATAATTAGGCACAGTTAATGCCGTAATTATAATTGTATCTGTTCCAAATAATTATAATTAATGTCATATACTTCAACATCAACAGTATATTCACCGGCATAGTCATATGTATGTGATACTGTATTTGAATAATACGTACCAAAAGAGAAATAATAATAATATCCTCCATCACTTTCAACATTGAAGTTAACAGTAAATGACACACACCCCTCTGTAGTATCAGCAGTTAAAGTTACTTGTGCAGATAGATTTTTCGAAAAAAGCAGAAAGGTTAAAATCGTAATAATTCCAATAGTAAATTTTTTCATACGCGTAGATTTTTTTTGGTTATATTCTATTAAAGTTAACAAAAATAATTTTTAAAAACGAGGATTTTTAATAGTCATTTAGAAATTATTTGTTTTTTGATAAATAGCTTATAACAACTGATAAAAGCAATAATAATTGGGACAAAAAAAGAGGCGTACCATTTTGACACACCTCTTTGTTATTTATTTAGAATAAATTTAGATTACATCATGCCGCCCATGCCGCCCATGCCGCCCATTCCTGGTCCACCCATTGGTGGGGCACTTTCTTCTTTCTCGTCAACAATAACACATTCGGTTGTCAACAACATACCTGCTATAGAGGCTGCATTTTCAAGCGCAATCCTAACAACTTTTGTTGGATCAATTACACCGGCTTTATATAGGTTTTCATATACATCAGTTCTTGCATTAAATCCAAAGTCATCTTTTCCTTCTTTCACTTTTTGTACAGCAATAGAACCATCAATACCTGCATTTTCTGCAATAATGCGTAAGGGTTCTTCTATTGCTCTTTTAACTATAGTTATTCCAGTATCTTCGTCATCATTTTCACCTTTAAGGCTGTCTAATGCGGAAATAGCCCTAATATAAGCTACACCACCACCAGGAATAATTCCTTCTTCAACAGCAGCCCTTGTAGCGCTTAATGCATCATTTACCCGGTCTTTCTTTTCTTTCATTTCCATTTCTGAAGCAGCGCCAACATATAATACAGCAACACCCCCGGCTAATTTAGCTAATCTTTCCTGAAGTTTTTCTTTATCATAGTCGGATGTTGTATTTCCAATCTGAGTTTTTATTTGTTTTACGCGAGATTCAATTAAACTCTTATCGCCATTACCTTTAACAATTGTTGTATTTTCTTTATCAATAACAATTTTTTCAGCCTGTCCGCACATTTCTAGGGTAGCATTTTCTAATTTCAATCCTTTTTCTTCAGTTACAACTGTTCCTCCAGTTAAAATAGCAATATCTTCCAACATTTCTTTTCTTCTGTCGCCAAAACCAGGAGCCTTAACAGCAGCTATTTTCAATGAACCACGAAGTTTATTTACTACTAAAGTAGCAAGAGCTTCGCCATCAATATCTTCAGCAATAATTAATAATGGTTTTCCCGATTGGGCAGCAGGTTCAAGAACCGGCATTAAATCTTTCATGGTAGATACTTTCTTGTCGGTAAGCAAAATATAAGGTTTCTCAAGTACAGCTTCCATTTTATCAGCATCAGTAATAAAATAAGGAGAAATATATCCCCTGTCGAATTGCATACCTTCAACTACTTCTACTGTGGTTTCTGTTTCTTTTGCTTCTTCAACTGTTATAACTCCTCCTTCATAACCAGCTTTTGACATTGCGTAAGATATCATAACACCTAATTCAATTTCATTGTTTGCAGAAATTGCACCAACCTGTGAAATTTCATCTTCAGCAATTATTTTTTTAAGAATTTGTGATTTTTCTTCTTGTTTGATAGTTGCATGTTCAATGTTTGATTTTTCAAAAATCACTTCTGCTTTTTTAATTACATCATTGGGTTTGATAAATTTCTTTTGCTTATCTAAATCGCTGATTACTTGGGTAACAGCTTTATCTATACCTCTTTTTAAATCCATTGGATTTGCTCCTGCAGTAACATTTTTTAAGCCAACATTTACTATTGATTGTGCTAAAACAGTAGCAGTTGTTGTACCGTCTCCTGCATCTTCATTTGTTTTGGATGCCACTTCTTTTACCATTTGTGCACCCATATTCTCGAATGCATTCGGTAGTTCAATTTCTTTTGCAACAGTAACACCGTCTTTAGTTACCTGTGGGGCGCCAAATTTCTTGTCTAGCACAACATTTCTTCCTTTTGGCCCTAAAGTTACTTTTACTGCATCTGCTAATTTGTCAACGCCTTTTTTTAATAAATCGCGTGCTTCAATATTAAATTTAATTTCTTTTGCCATTTTATTTATTTTTTAAGTTTTTACAAATTAAAGAATATACAATACGTCTGATTGTGACATTAATAAATAGTCAACATTATCAATAGTTAACTCAGTTCCTGAATATTTGCCATAAAATACAGTATCTCCAACTTTAAGTTCCATTGGTTCATCTTTTTTTGCCGCTCCAACTAACATTACTTTTCCCTTTTGAGGTTTTTCTTTTGCTGAGTCAGGAATTATTATTCCGCTTGCTGTTTTTTCTTCAGCAGGTTCTGGTTCTACTAGAATTTTACCAGCTAAAATCTTTCCAGATAATTTTGCCATTTCATTTATTTTTTTAAGTTAAACATATTTTCATTTATTTTCGTGAACATGCCTGATCATAATTTATGCCAAATGTTCTTTTCCATATTTTTTGCTTCTTTTCTCGCCATTTTTTCATAAAAGTCAATGAAAGGAAGATGAGAAATTCAATACAATATATGTAATTGTCTTAAAATCAGTAAAATAAAAAAGTGTCAGTTGTTATGACATACTGACACTCCAAATTACTTTATAAAGCTTAATAGTTTTATTCGTTTGATTCTGGAACAGTAGTAGGAAAAACAGGAGCTTCTTCAGGATTTGCTGCGTTTTCAATTTGTTCTTCTATAATAGAATGATTCTCTCCCCCTTTATCTCTTTGTATAGTAGCACTTGCTAAAAGGCATAATACTAATAAGCTTAAAGCCAATGTCCAGGTAGCTTTTTCAAGAAAGTCAGCTGTTCTTCTTACACCCATCATTTGATTCTGTGAAGAAAAATTTGCAGCTAGACCACCTCCTTTAGAATTCTGTACAAGTACAATAAGTACTAAAAATATACAGACCAAAATCACCAATACTGAAATTAATACATACATATTATTCTGATTTATAATTTATTACTCAATTTCTTAATTTCTTCAATTTGCGCTGCAAAGTAAACATTTTTTTCCGGATATTTCAAACTTAATTTTTCATAAATAAACATAGCTTTTGAGTAATATCCCTGTTTTATATATACTTTAGCTAAAGTCTCAGTCATATAATCTTCATTAAAATGTATACTATTTTGAGAAATATCAATAGTTTCGTCTTGTTTCTCTTCTTTGGGTATTATTCTTGGTTGAGTGTTTATAAAATTTTCAATTAAATCGTTTTTATTTTTTAATTCGCTATCCTCTTTTATCTCATTTATGTCAACTAAGTTAGTATCTAATTCAAAATAATCTTCTTCGATTTTAGAAAAATCCACACCTACTTTCTTTTCAACTAATTCATTATCTATTTCAACATCTTTTTTAGGAATTATTTTTTTACTATAATTTTTATCGTTAGTTAAATTTTCCTTTTTTGGTGCAGCTTCATTTTTATATTCCTTTTTCACCATAATATCATTTGATAGAAAATAATCAATAGAGTTAATATGCTGATAAAGGGCTTCTTTATTTGAAATATAAATAATATTTTTTTTAAGGTTATCAAAATAATCAGACTTTTTTAATTTCCTTAAATTTTTAATCAATAATATATGTGCTGTTTGAAAATATGGATATTCATTACATATATTTTTAATTTCATTAATACTTTCTGAATTAAGCAGCAAATCATTACTTAAATATTGTACAAATTTTTGTTTCTCCATTACTATTTAATTTTTTACCAATTTACAAATGCTTCATTAAATATATCCTGCACAATTTCTTCCAGAATACCATCTTCAATTTCTTCATCTACATTTGAATTACTCGGATACTCTTCAAATCTCGAAAAAGTTTTATTAAAATCCAACTCCGGATTAATCATATTAGTTGATTTAACCTTAACACCAATTGTTAATTTATTTTGTTCAGCTCTCTCCGCTGCAGTTATTGTAACAGGTTCTGTATCATATCTAACTATTTCTCCTTCAAAGTCAACATCAGCATTGCCTGTTGTATAAACCAAACTTGTTTGTCCTTCAATTTTTTCTCGCAATTTATCTGTTAACCTCTGGTTAAGATTGGCAGTTGCCAAAGGAGCCCTTACCGGGATATATTGTATGGAAAACGTTTTTACACCAGGTGGTATTGAAGCTCCAGAAAAAGAATATTTTACCGAGCATCCTGGTATTATAGCTATTAAAATAAATAATAATTTTATATCTCTCAATTTCAAAATATCACTATTAAATATCATACTCCTTTATTTTTCTGTAAAGTGTTCGCTCCGAAATACCCAAATCATCTGCTGCATGCTTTCTCTTTCCCCTATGTTTTTGCAAAGCTTTAATAATTAATTCTTTCTCTTTATCTGCTAAAGACAACGATTCTTCTATTATTTCATGTGTATCTTGTATATCAGTTATTTTTTCTTTTTGAATTTCGATTTTACTTTGTGGAACAACAGGGCTAACTTCATCAAAATGTTCTGAGTCCTGATATAAGTTTTTAATTATTTTAGCGTTATCTTCTTGAATTTCAACATCATTCGGACTTTTTTGCATAATTTCAAATACTAATTTCTTTAAATCATTCATATCATTCTTCATATCAAATAAAACTTTATATAAAATTTCTCTTTCACTAGAGAATGATTTATCATCAGTTGCTTTGTATATAGCTGGTAATTTAGCTCCAACATAATCCGGTAAATATTTATGTAATGTGTCGGCGCTAATATGCCTGTTTTGTTCAATAACGGAAATTTGTTCAGTAATATTTTTTAATTGCCTGACGTTTCCAGGCCATTTATAATTTAATAATAATAATCTTGCTTCATCATCAATTTGAATTGGAGGCATTCTATACGTTTCTGCAAAATCTGCTGCAAATTTTCGAAATAATAATTCAATATCTTCTTCCCTTTCCCGTAATGCAGGTACACTAATTGGAACTGTATTTAAACGATAATATAAATCTTCTCTGAATTTAGATTCCTGAATAGATTGAATAATATTAATATTTGTTGCAGCAATCACGCGAACATCAGTTTTTTGAACTTTTGAAGAACCTACGCGAATAAATTCTCCGCTTTCAAGAGTGCGTAAAAGTCGTACTTGGGTAGATAAAGGCAGCTCAGCAACTTCATCTAAAAAAATAGTCCCATTATTTGCTTCTTCAAAATAACCTTTTCTACTATCGTGAGCACCAGTAAATGAACCTTTTTCATGTCCAAATAATTCAGAATCTATTGTGCCTTCAGGTATTGCTCCACAATTTACAGCTATATACGGCCCATGTTTTCTATGACTATATTGATGAATAATTTGCGGAAAAACTTCTTTACCAGTTCCACTTTCGCCAGTAATTAAAACTGAAAGATCTGTTGGTGATACTTGCAAAGCTATATCTATAGCCCTTTCTAAATTAATTGTGCTTCCAATTATGCCAAATCTTTGTTTTACTTGTTGAACATTCATATATTTATATCGCTTTTTAAAGAGTACTGACAAATTAGTCAATAAAAATATGACAAAATTACAATTTATATATAGATTTTATAAATTTGTTAAAACTAATTTTATTTAATCATGAACCTCGAATTTATCGGAATTATTCCGGCAAGATACGAATCAACTAGGTTTCCAGGGAAACCATTAGCTAAAATTGGTAATAAATCGATGATACAACGGGTATATGAGCGGGCATCCAGAGTACTCGATACTGTTGTTGTAGCTACTGATGATAGCAGAATTTATAAAGAGGTGAAATATTTTGAAGGTGAAGTAGTAATGACTTCTCCTGAACATAAATCAGGTACTGAAAGATGTGCGGAAGCATATAAGTTATTTACTTTTGAAAATGAAGTAAAATACGATGTAATTATTAATATTCAGGCAGATGAGCCATTTATTACACCCAAACAAATTAAAACACTAATGAATTGTTTTCTAGATAAAACAGTTCAAATTGCTACATTAATAAAAAAAATAGAAAATAAAGACGACATCTTCGATCCTAATATTGTAAAAGCAGTTACTACAAAAATGGGGTGGGCCTTATATTTCAGCAGATCTCCTATTCCATTTACCCGGGATATTGATAAGGAAAACTGGCTAGAAAAAACAAAATATTACAAACATGTTGGAATTTATGCTTTTAAACCTGAAGCCCTTGTCAGTATTACAAAATTTGATCCTACAAACTTAGAAAAAGCTGAAAATTTAGAACAAAACCGCTGGCTTGAAGAAGAATATTCCATAAAGACTGCAACAACAGAATATGACTCTGTTGGTATTGACGTACCTGAAGATATTCAAAGGGCAATAGATATGGGATTAGTTAAAGATGATGAAGATTAATATTTAATTTGAACCTGAATACTTTTAGCAATATTTAATGCTGTTGTTATAGTACTTAAATCTGTAAATAATTCGCCAGTTTCACCAGCATAATGGCTATGCCCAATAACTTTCAAATCATATATTTTAGTTGACAGGTTTAAATCAATAATTGCTTCATATACCAAAGCAGGTTGACATGAGGTTTTGTATGCCGCATTATCAGGATACTTGTTATTTGTCCAATATTCGTTAAAATCCCAGGTTTGATTTATCTCGAATAAAATTTTAAAATTTCTTATATTCTTGTCTGTTAGTTTTGTATGCAGATTAAAATTTGTTTGCGGAGTAGCTCCTGTTATTCCATCCACAACCTGATGCGCTGAATCCGGCACAAATAAACCATCAGATGATTTTTTTCCTCTTTTTTTGA
>CAZBZX010000031.1:0-18785 GCA_964496465.1 uncultured Bacteroidales bacterium | reverse complement strand
AACTTCTTCTTATTAATATTTTCATCAACTCTAAGTATGGGATTATTATATATGATCTATTACTTCTTTTTAAGGCATGAAACATTTTTTTCGATAAACAGAATTACCCTTTATATTATAATTATTATTTCATTTATTTTACCAATTATCCCGTCTCTAATCCATGGACAAATAGAAACAAAGCAACAAATTCTATATGAGATTGGAAATTTTTTTGAAGTAGAATTAAATACAAATGAGAAGTCAATTATATCGAGGAGAATATTTAATCCTGTTCAATATTTATTTATTTTATATTGGATAACTTCATGTTTTTTAGTATTACAGACAATACTTAGAATAGCGCAAATATTTTTATTAATAGTAAAATCAAATTATAAGAAAAACGGTAGAATTCGAATCGTATATATTAAAAAAAATATTTCTCCATTTTCCTTTTTTCGTTACATTTTTATTAATCCTAAATATCATTATGAAAAATTAAAACAAATTCTTATTCATGAAAAAGAACACATTATAAAGCTCCATTCAATTGACAAAATTTTAATTGAAATACTATCTGCGTTAATTTGGATTAATCCATTTATATGGTTAATTAAAAAATCTTTTAATGAAATTCATGAATTTGAAGCAGATAATGGAGTAATTAACAATGGATTTTCTAATACTCAATATATAAAACTGGTTGTTAATCAGGCATTCGGAAACCAATTCTTTCAACTTGGTAATAATTTTAACTATTCATTAATTAAAAAACGAATGCACATGATGACAAAAACAAAAAGTCCGGCAATTAAAAAATTCAGATTATTCTTTATTGTACCGGCTTGCATTGGATTATTTTTTATTTTTTCCTTTACAAATTTTAAACCTAATTATTTTAATGGTCTAAAAAGTGAAAAAATTACTGATTTAAATAAAAATAATATCTCATTTATTATTCCCTTAAATAAGGAAAAAATTGAAAAAGTCACAGCTAGATTTGGTGAAACGATTCATTTTAAAAATGAAAACATTAACCATAAAGGAATTGATTTTAAAGCACCAACCGGAACTGAAATTTATGCCGGGAATGATGGTAAAATTCTTTCTATTGATAAAAGTGATATCTCCTATGGAAATCAGATATTAATTGAACATTCTGAAATGTATCAAACCCGATACGCACACTTGGATAAAATATTAGTTGTTAGTGGTCAAATTGTAAAACGCGGCGATATTATAGGCACAGTTGGTAATACTGGTAAATCAACAGGACCGCATTTACATTTTGAAGTGATAAAAAACGGAGAAAATGTTAATCCTGAGGAATACCTGGATGAACTAATTTTAACCAGCAAAATAAAATAGAAGGATAAGTTATTAGAAAACTATTTAATATTTATTTTCCATTACATAAAAAAGAATTGAATTAAAGAATATGTACCTTTAATATTCGTTAAAGTACATATTCTTTATATGAAACTTGAAGTAAAAATAACCGATGATAAATCCCACACTTTATTTGTTCCTGAACTAAAGGAGCATTACCATTCAACTTATGGTGCCATTCAGGAATCACAGCATATATATATTAATGCTGGAATGCATTGTTCTCATAAAAATCCATTAACCATTTTCGAGATGGGATTTGGAACAGGATTAAATGCCTACTTAACCTATTTGAAAGCCAATAAGAATAAAATTCAAACTTTTTATTATTCAATTGAAAAATTCCCTCTTGATTTAAATATAGTTTCGAAACTTAATTACCCTCATTTAATTGGGAATAAATTTGAAGTTTATAACAAAATGCACGAATGTAAATGGAATGAATTAATTAACTTATCTCCTTATTTTCAACTACTAAAAATAAAAGCAGATATAAAAAAATTTATAATTAACTTCAGATATGATGTTGTTTACTTTGATGCATTTGGTCCGGATGTCCAGCCATGTCTATGGAAAAAACAAATATTTGAAAAAATTATAAATTCTTTAAATACGAATGGAATCTTTATTACATATTCGGCCAAGGGAGAAGTAAAAAGAAATTTAAAAAATTTAAACATGAAAATTGAAACAATTCCGGGTCCAAAAGGTAAAAGAGAAATAATAAGAGCATTTAAAACATAAATAAGAATTATACATTTTACTCAGACTAATACATGATTAGGATATATTTATTATATATAGTCCTTTGCATTTCTTTTGTCAATACTTACAGCGTTGACAAAAGCAAACCTATGTCAAAAAATGGACAAATTGATTTGAGCCAATGGGATTTTAATAAAAAGAATACGGTTAATTTAAAAGGTGAATGGGAATTTTACTGGAATAAATTATATAATTATAATGATTTTAATTACCTCTCCCTTTCATCGCAATTGATACAAGTACCAGCATTCTGGAATGCATATATCCCGTCAAAAAATAAAGGAAAAGGATACGGTACTTATCGTTTAAAACTAAAACTTCCTGAAATAAATAGAGCATATGGTTTGCTTTTAAAAAACTCAGGTAGTTCATACAGAATATATATTGATTCAGTGCTTATTGGAAATGTTGGAATCCCCGATATTTCAAGCAAGAAATCCACATTTAGTTATAAATCAAAAATATTTTATTTTTCGCCAACCCAAAGTGAGGTAAATCTAATTATCCAAATATCTAATTATCACCATCGTCAAGGAGGATTATCGAAAGTAATAAAATTAGGTTTCGACGAAAATATAAATAAAAGCAGAAAAATATCAATTGCTATTGCCTTATTTTTAATTGGGTCTTTTTTCACTATAGGTTTATATAATATAATACTTTTCATACTTAGAAAGAAAAACAGGTATCTATTATTTTTTGGAATATTTTCTATAATCATTGCTATTCGAACTCTATTTACAAATAACTATTTTATTTATTTATTTTCTGATTTACATCATCGAATAATAATTTCGGTTGAATTTTTAACATTTTATTCGGCTGTACCAATTTTTGGATTATACGTATATTCTATATACCCAAAAGATTTCTCAAGAAAATTTGCCCATTATTTTTTAATTGGCAGTCTTATATATGCAAGTTCTATTTTTATTCTACCTATCCAAATATTTACGTACGGATCGCCTGTATATGAAATAGTAACTATACTATTCGGTTCATATATATTATATGTATTATATAATGCTAATAAAAAGGGCCGTAATGGAGTTAAAGTTTTTTTTATTGGTTTTATTATTTTATTTCTTACGGTAATTAATGATATCCTTTTTTCAAATGAGTATATACATACTGTAGAATTATTGCCATTAGGTTTATTTGCATTTATCATTACGCAATCGTATCTCGTATCATCGATATTTGCAAAAAAGTTTAATCGTATTGAAAAACTCACCCATGATTTAAATATTATTAATCAAAATCTTGAAACGCTTGTTGATGCACGCACAATGGAAGTTTCGTTAATTAATGAAGCTATAGAGGAAAAAAATCAGGTACTTCAAGATCAAAAACATGAAATCACATTACAAAAAGAAAATTTAGAAACAAAAAATAGGGAAATAACATCAAGTATAAGCTATGCAAGTAAAATCCAAAATGCAATTCTCCCTGAAGTAAAAGTATTTCGAGATCATTTTCAAAATTATTTCATCATTTATAAGCCGAGAGATATTATAAGTGGTGATTTTTATTGGGTTAATGAGTGGGGAGAGAAGTTTTTCTTTGCTCTTGCCGATTGCACTGGTCATGGTGTACCAGGAGCATTTATGAGTATTCTCGGATTTAATCTTTTAAATGAAGATTTAACTCAATATCTTACTATATTCACCGAAGAATCATTCAAATCAAATCAAATTTTAAATATATTAAGAAAGCGTATTAAAAAAGCGTTGCATCAAACTTCATCGATAGGTGAAAACCAGGATGGTATTGACATTAGCTTTTGTATGTATGATAAATTTTCAAAAAAAATACAATTTTCTGGAGCCAATGCATTATTTTATTTAATTCGAAAAAAAACTCCAAAATTTGAGATTGAAGATGACTCTGTTATAATATACGATATTGACGAAAGTTTTGAATTAATTCAGTTAAAAGGGGATCGTATGCCAGTTGGAGTTTACTTAAATGAAAAAGAATTCACGAATTATTCATTTAAAGTCAAAAAAGGAGACAAATTATATCTATACACAGACGGTTTTTCAGACCTAATAGGCGGTGAAAAAGGAAAAAAATTCCTACAAAAACGTGTCAGGGAATTATTATTTAAAATTCATGAAATGACTATGAAAGAACAGGAAGAAATTATTAATAAAACAATTGAGGATTGGGTTGGGACAAAATATGAACAGCTCGATGATATTTCGATATTGGGTATAGAAATAAAATAGCTTTATTTAGAGGATTGAATAACATTAATTGGAATTCCTAGCAATGACTTAAAATCATCAATAGTATCAAACATTTCCTCATCATTTGCATCATAATACCAATTTACAACAACCTCATGTCCATCTGAAGGTAAAAATTTAAATAATTTAAGGATATTAAGCAGCCATTTTTGTGAAGCAGAATTAAAATAGACTAAATTTATATTTACCATCGTTTTATGTTGTGGATTTTTAAAATACTCATTCAACGCATCAACTATTGGTTTATAAAAACCTCCAGCATCTTCAGGTATAGAGTTTCCTGTTATTTCAAAAAGTCCTTTCTCAGGATCTACTGTAACAGTAGGCATTTTAGAACTACCTTGCACAAAATATTTCTCCATGATTTATTTATTTTTGAATATCTGTAAATTCCTATATGCTAACAATTTATTTAAAGTACTAATTTAATAAACTTTCTATTAATTTAATAAATTTAGAAAAAAATACTCCAATATGCAATATATCAATTTCTATTCGTCAATAAAAATATGACAGCAGCAACAGAAAAAAGAGAAGCCATAAAAAGTTTCTTCTCAAAAGAATACGAAAGGCTTATAAACTATGTGAATCGGTATTTAAATGAAAATTATTATACCGAGGACGCAGAAGATATTATTCAGGATGTTGCAGTAAATATGTTAACAAGGATTGATATAAATGAAACCTTTGAAAATTTAGCCGGCTATATATATAGGGCAATAAGAAATAAAATTATAGACGTTTACCGAAAACCAAAAAATAAAGTCTCCATTGAAAATTACAATTCGGATAATGAATTTAATTACATCTTATCCCAATATTATGTAGAGCAGGAAGATAATTTTGATGAACCTGAACGTTGGCTTTTAGTTGAAAGTGCGATTGAAAAATTAAACCCCGATCAAAAAGCTATAATTATTGAAACAGAATATAATGGCAAATCTTTTAAAGAATTGTCAAATGAATGGAATATTTCAACGGGAACATTATTATCAAGAAAGCATAGGGCAATTGCTAATATTCAAAAAATCTTGCAGGAAAATGAAAATTAAATTATTATAAATTAAAAATTAAAATTATGGAATACGCAACTTACAAACATTGGAGTCCACGATTTAAAGGGATAAAAATCGTTGGATGGATCTTATTCGGAATTACCATGGCAACCCTTTTCGGACTGGCATTTGGCTATTTTGTTATGTTAATATGGAATTGGATAATGCCAGATATATTTGGTTTAACAACCATAACCTATTGGCAAGCATTTGGCATAGTAATATTGGCACGCCTTATTTTTGGCGGATTCAAACATGGTCATGATAATGATCACAAACCTCCATTTGCCAAACATTTTCCACACCGACCATCAAAATTTTCGGGTAAAAATTGCAGCGATTGGAAGTACTACGGTGATTTTTGGAAAGAAGAAGGTGAAGAGTCATTTAATGAGTATGTAAAAAAGAAAAAGGAAGATAATAATTCTCAAGTTAATTAAATACAAATATGCATTCATTTAACGTTGCATTATCAATTTATATGGCTATTATAATCCCGATAATAATTGGATATATTATTATAATGATAAAAAATAACCTGAGATCTCCTGCAAAACCAGGTTGATTTTAAAATTAAATTAAAATTAAAACTAAGCGCTAAAAACTAAAAATTCTTAGCGCTTTCCTTTTTTATATAGCTTTTTGTTAATCGTTGATTAGATATAGTTTCAATCATCTAAATTACTCCCTTTAAATTATTATTATATGATTTCCCCATAATATTAATATATTGTGTTTTGCTTATAATTTATATTAAATAAATCGAAATTTCGGTTCGTGTTTGTCACCTAATAGTGCCTATTTACAAATTTTAGGATTAGAAACAATGCCCTTACGTATTGACCGCTCTTGCTCAAATGCGCTGGAATTATCAAAATGGCTCGAAAATAATCCAAAAATAAAACAAATGAATTATCCAGATCTAGCAAGTTCTTCTTTTCATTTAATAAGCAAAAAACAATTTGGTAATCTTCTCGGCGGTATACTTACTTTCGACCTCGAATCTAAAAAGCAATGTTTCGATTTTATGAATAATCTTCAATTAATACGTAGGGCAACACATATGAATGATAATAAAAGTTTGATTATACATGCAGAATCAACAATTTAATGGGAATTTGTGAATGAATATCTTAATGATTTAGGGGTTCGGAAAACAATGTTGAGACTTTCTGTAGGAATTGAAGATATTGATGATTTAAAGGATGATATTTCTGAAGCTCTGCAAAAATGTTAATAAATTTCATACCTATTTTAACTTCTTTGCCCGGAAAATGAAAATTATAACTATAATAGTTGAAAGCATTACAAAAATTATAGGAAAAGGAATAAATGAATGTAATTGTTCATTACCAACTGCTGTGTTATACAATCTAAACAAAATAAATACAAATAAAATAATAACTGAAAACTTAATTAAACTTAACATATCTATTGCCATAGAATATTGTCTTTCTGCATTTTCTTTTGTAATTTTTACCGGGTAATTAAAAAGATATGGAAACCTGGAAATAATTGTAAACAAAAAATACATAATTGTTGCAATACCTGGAGCAATAAATAATGTAGCCTTACTTCCCCATGCATCCGGTTGACCACTTAATCCAAAGTGTGTTGGTATAACGTCCGGAGCTATTAAATAAAAACGAATGGATACAGCAATTGTAAACAAAATAGCTGCAATAGATAAAATGTCAAATAGCTTTGAAAATGTAGATGAAGAAATATTTATTTTAGGTTTTGCCAATTAAACTAGACTATTAATTTATATCCAATACCATGAACCGTTAATATTATCTTAGGATCATTATGATTTTGTTCTATTTTTTGCCTTAATTTTAACATGAAATTATCAACAGTTCGTGTAGTTATATCATAATCAATGCCCCAAACTTTATTCATTAAGTCATCCCTGCTTACTGTTTCATTCTGATGGTCCCACAGATATTTAATGATCTCATATTCTTTATGCGACATCTTTATCTCAATACTTCCCTCAAAAGCATTATACGAATTGAAATTAATTTTTAATCTACCAAGCTGAATTTCATCTTTCTCCTTTTTAATCGATTCAGGTGATCTTCTTATAACGGCTTTAACTCTTGCCAGTAATTCTCTTAAGCTAAATGGTTTGGTAATATAATCATCAGCGCCTAGCTCAAGACCTAAAACCTTATCTATCTCCTCTCCTTTTGCAGTCAATAATATAATTGGTGTTTCAATCCCTTCTTTACGCGCTGCCTTGCAAACATCAAAACCCGACATTTTTGGCAACATTACATCTAATAAAATAAGGTTATAATCATTTGATCTAATTTTCTCATAACCTTCACTTCCATCTGATGCTGTATCAACTATATAACCCTCAAATTCAAGATTATCTTTTAATCCGGATTGCATTGCTGGTTCGTCTTCAACAATTAAAATTTTATACATAATCAATCAAGCTTTAAAATGTTTTGGTAATAATAATCTAAATGTACTTCCTTTATCAGGAGTACTTTCCAGTTCAATTTTTCCCTGGTGTGCTTCAATAATGCTCTTCACAATTGCTAAACCTAATCCGGACCCTTTTGTATGATGTGCAAGATTTCCATCTGTTACTCTATAAAACTTATCAAATATTAACTTTTGTTTCTCTTTAGAAATTCCCAATCCTTTATCTTTAACTTCGATATAAAGGTATTCATTTTTTATTCCTGTTCTTACTTCAATATATTTTTCACCATCACTATATTTTACTGCATTATCAATTAAATTAATAACCGAATCAGCTATTGCTTCTTTATCTAAAGTAATTGATGGCAAATCGCTTTGTAAATCAATAAAATATTCAAAGCCTTTACTTTCAATATGAAATTTATAAGACTTTAAAACTGTACCTATTACTTCATTTAAGTCAGTATCTTCAAATGTAAATTTACGTTTTCCACTTTCAATTTTTGAGAAGTTCAATATTTTATTTACCATTCCACTCAGCCTTGTTGTTTCCTGACTTATAACATTATAATACTCCTGTACTTTTTCAATTGTTTTTATTCTTCCCATTTCAAGAGTCTCAATATACATACTTATGAGTGCTAAAGGTGTTCTTATTTCATGGGATACATTTGAAATAAATTCTGATTTTATCTGGGTTAATTTGACTTCCCTTCGAATATTTAAATAAAGATAAAATGCCCCGATTAAAAGAATAATATCTAAAATAATTAATAATATTATATTTGTTTTAGTTCGTGATTTTACTATATCATCAATGGTTTCTCCAGGTAAACTAACACCAACTTCATAACCTGGCAGCAACCAAAGATTTTTCTTAACAAGAAATGATTCATTAAAGGAAGTATCATTTGTGGATGTGAATAATAACCTATTTTCAATAATTGAATAAACCGAAATAACAAATTGATTTTGAGTTGTAGATTGAGCTCTTGGGATGATTACATTACTAATAAAAGCTTTGGCGTCAATATCAAATATTGTAAGAATAGGTTTTTTTGATTTTACATTATCAATTAAAAACATCCATAGTACGGTATTTTTATCAGCAATTTCAATAGGTTCAATTTTGCGGTAATTCCCTTCGTAAAATTTATATAGCTTTGAAATTTTATTGGTATTATTACTTGCAACCTTTTCTATATCTATTTCAGAAGTATTAATACAACTTCCAGTAAATGTTAACTTATCCGGATCAGAGCATATTTTAATACAACGTAATCCAGGTTTATTCTGAGTCAGTTCTCTAAGTTCAGCGATTTGATATTTTGTGTTTATCTCATTTGACCAGGTACTAACAACATCTTCTGTATATTGATTTAATGAAAACAAAATAGTTTCCAGCTGATTTTTATAAATATCTGTAATGACCTCTTCTGTTTGATTTAAGCTAGTGATTTCATATGCTGTAAAAAAAATTACAGGCAATAGAATGACAACAATTAGGATATAAAATATTTTTCGGTATGATTTACCCATTATTTGTATAATAAAATATTAAGACTAAAAATAATAGGAAATCTTGAAATAAAAAAACCTCCAAACATTATTATATATTCTTTTCTCTTGAAAGAAAAGAATCAAAAGTTCAAGGCTAATGATAATTTTTGACAAAACTACGTCACATTTTTATCAACGCATTCCAAGACGCACCAATTAAAATGCAGGAATTTCAATTAAACATATTATACTTGGTGCTCAAGGAATGCTTACAAGTACTCTTACTCAAAAATGTTCCTCGGTTTGTTTCAAAAATTCTCATAGGCCGTTTAAGCGTTTGCTTGACCAAACGGCGAGCCATGTGTTGGCGTGAATTTTCAATTACTTGAAATATATGAAATGAGGCTTGCCCCGCATTCATTTATATTTCTGTAATTGAAAAGAGCGAAAGGAAGCATCGTTTGGTCTTGATTTTTTTATTACTTTTTTGTATCAAAAAAGTATATAAAAATGAAATAGATTTTAGTTTAGAATAACAAAAAAACCTCCAGGTTTTTAAAAATCCTGGAGGTTATTATTTTAGTTTAATTTGAACTTATTCTTTAACTTCTGTATAATCCAAGGAAGCTAAACGTTGGTAACTTCTATACCTCCATTTGGCATTTTCCTCAGCAGCTTTAAATAAATGCATGGCTTCTTCAGGGAATGATTTCTTTAATGAAGTATATCGAACTTCAGAATTTAAAAATTCCTGGAATTTATCCCATACTGGTTCTTTTGAATCCAACACAAACGGATTCTTCCCATCTGTTTCCAAATCAGGATTGAAACGATACATATGCCAATATCCAGCTTCAACAGCATATTTTTCCTGCGCTTGCGATTTACCCATACCGGCTCTTAATCCATGATTTATACATGGTGCATATGCAATTATAATTGAAGGCCCTTTATAAGCTTCTGCTTCTTTAATAGCTTTCATAAATTGGTTTTGGTTGGCTCCCATTGCAACCTGGGCAACATATACATAGCCATAGCTCATAGCCATCATTCCTAGATCTTTCTTTCGTATTTTTTTACCTGAGGCAGCAAATTTTGCCACCGCACCTATTGGTGTAGCTTTAGAGGACTGTCCACCAGTATTTGAATAAACCTCAGTATCCAAAACAAGTACATTCACATCTTCACCTGAAGCCAATACATGATCTAAACCACCATATCCAATATCATACGCCCAGCCATCACCACCAAAAATCCATACTGATTTTTTAATTAAGTATTGTTTAAAAGCAAGAATTTCTTTTGCAATCGGATCTTTTTCTTTTTCGCATGCAACAATTACTTTTGCAGAAGCTTCTTTTGTACCTTCAGCATTATTGAAGTTTTCTATCCATTCGGCAAATGCTTGTTTTGTTTCATCAGTAACTCCAATTGCAGCCCGCATCTTTTGAGCCATTCTTTCTCTTAATTTCTGAACGCCAACAGACATTCCATAACCATATTCTGCATTATCTTCGAACAATGAATTTGCCCAAGCCGGGCCTTTGCCTTCTTTATTTTCACAATATGGAGATGATGGCGCTGATCCTCCATAAATTGAAGAACAACCTGTTGCATTGGCTATCATCATTCTTTCACCAAACAATTGAGTAATAAGTTTTATATATGGAGTTTCACCACAACCTGCGCATGCTCCCGAAAATTCAAATAAAGGCTGAGCAAACTGGCTATTTTTAACCGACTTTTCTTTTGGTAATATAGTATCCTTATAGCCCACTTTTTCATGCATATAATTCCAAACTTCGACCTGATCCATTTGTGAACCAAGTGTTTTCATTTCTAGGGCTTTTGTCGGGGCCGGGCAAACATCAGAGCAATTACCGCAACCAGTGCAGTCAAGTACACTAATCTGAATATTAAAATTGTACTCTTTAATTCCACCTTTTCCTTTTGCAGAAAGAGCTCCCTTTGGTGCTTTAGCTAATTCATCATCCGTCAATATAAATGGACGGATAGCTGCATGAGGGCATACGTAAGCGCATTGGTTACACTGAGTACAATTATCAGGAATCCATTCTGGTACATGAACAGCTACACCACGTTTTTCATATTGTGAAGTTCCGGCAGGAAATGTTCCATCTTCTCTTCCCACAAATGTGCTGACTGGCAAATCATCGCCATTTTGCGCATTAATAGGTTCAACAACATTTTTAATAAAATCAGGAATATTCCTTTCATCTTTTACTTTCTTAACTTCAATTTTTGCCCATTCAGCCGGTATATCAATTTTAGTTACATCACCGCCTTTATCAACAGCAGTCTTGTTCATCTTAACAATTTCTTCTCCTTTTTTACCAAATGATTTTACAATGGCTTTTTTCATTTCATCAATAGCCTGATCATAAGGAATAACATTGGCAATTTTAAAGAATGCCGACTGCATTATTGTATTGGTCCTGTTTCCTAAACCAATTTCTTCTGCAATACTAGTCGCATTTATAATATATACATTGATTTCATTTTCCGCCAGGTATTTTTTCATGTAATCGGGAAACCTGTTCTTAGTTTCTTCCACATCCCAAATGCTATTTAAAAGAAAATCACCGCCTTTTTTTAATCCTTTCAAAATATCATATTTATCCAAATAAGAAGGAACATGGCAAGCTACAAAATCAGGATTATTTACAAGATATATCGAACGAATTGGGGTATCACCAAAACGAAGGTGTGAAACAGTAAAACCACCTGATTTTTTAGAATCGTATGCAAAATAAGCCTGTGCATATTTATTTGTATTATCCCCAATAATTTTTATCGAATTTTTATTTGCTCCAACTGTTCCATCAGAGCCTAAACCGAAAAATTTAGCTTCAAAAATACCTTTTTGTTTTAAACTGATTTCAGACTTGATTGGAAGAGATGTATAAGTTACATCATCAACTATACCCACTGTAAACCTGTTCTTTGGTTCAGGTAATTTCAAATTATCAAATACCGACAATATATGAGAAGGAACTGTATCTTTAGAACTTAAACCATATCTGCCGCCAACAATAATTGGCCTGTTTTCCATATCATAATATAATTCTTTCACATCAAGGTATAATGGTTCTCCATTTGCCCCGGGTTCTTTAGTCCTGTCAAGTACGGCAATTCGTTTTGCAGTTTTTGGAATAGCTTTAAAGAAATGTTTTGCTGAGAATGGACGATATAAATGGACTGCGACCAATCCTACTTTTTCACCTTTTTCAACTAAATGATCAACTACTTCGCGAATAGTATCAGTAACTGATCCCATTGCAATAACTATATTCTCAGCATCAGGTGCTCCGTAATAATCAAATAAATGATACTCTCTGCCTGTAATTTTCTTAATTTCACTCATATATTCTTCAACAATTTCAGGAATTGCATCATAATATTTATTAATTGCTTCTTTTGCCTGGAAGTAAATATCTGGATTTTGAGCAGTTCCTCTTGTTACAGGATGCTCCGGGTTTAATGCTGAATCCCTAAAGTTTTGTAAAGCTTTCTGATCAATTAAACCAGCCAATTGTTCTTTCTCAATTAATTCAACTTTTTGAACTTCGTGTGATGATCGAAAACCATCGAAGAAGTGAAGAAAAGGAAGTTTGGTTTTAATAGCTGCCAAATGAGCAACACCTGCTAAATCCATAATCTCCTGAACACTTCCTGTTGCTAATAAAGCAAATCCGGTTTGACGTGTAGCATAAACATCGCTGTGATCGCCAAAAATAGATAACGCATGTGCTGCAACACTACGGGCACTTACGTGAAAAACTCCCGGTAATAATTCTCCGGCAATTTTATACATATTTGGAATCATTAACAATAATCCTTGAGAAGCTGTAAATGTTGATGTTAAAGCACCTGATTGTAATGCTCCATGAACAGCACCTGATGCGCCACCTTCCGATTGCATTTCGGTAACTTTTACTGCATCTCCAAATATATTTTTCAATCCGTGTGCAGCCCATTCATCAATGTATTCAGCCATGTTGGATGAGGGTGTGATAGGATATATACATGCTACTTCACTAAACATATAAGCTATATGGGCAGCTGCATAATTACCTTCACAAGTAATAAATTTTTTCTTATCAGACATTTTAATATGTATTTAAGTATTTAATTAACAAGGAATTATAAATTTCCTATAAAAAACAGTACAAAAATAACCAAATAGTTGTTAAATCATACTGATTTTAATCAAAAATACGGGTGTCTATTTTTGAAGTGCATATTAAGTATAATAATCTGAAAATTAATATTTTATATAATAAATATCATGTGTAAAATGCAATTTCCTTTTGTAAAACATATTATAAATATTGTGAATCGTGAGAAGTGAGAAATAAATCGTGATCCCGATAGTTATCAGGAGTGAGAGTTGAACGGTAACCTAACCAGTGATGGATAATCGGATTGTTAAATACAGATTACCAATCAACGTTTACTGGTTTAAGGAAACTATCCGATTCCGTACACTTTCTGTGTCACATACGTACATATTCCCTTCATGAAATTCCAGCTATGTCTTAATAATGCATTAAATTTCAATTATTTAGGTACCATGGCACAATAATTGGTTTGTTTTATATGTTATTTTAACAAAATTGATTTATGATAAAGCTTGAAAATATAAACAAAACTTACTACAATGGAAGTCCACTTCATGTGTTAAAAGGAATAAGTTTAAATATTGAAAAGGGGGAAATGGTATCCATAATGGGATCTTCCGGATCAGGAAAATCCACCTTGTTAAATATTGTTGGAATACTCGATAATTATGATAATGGTGAATACTGGTTAGACGGAAAACAGATGAAAGATTTAAATGAAAAAAAAGCAGCCTATTATCGTAATCATATGATTGGTTTTGTTTTTCAATCGTTTAATCTTATTTCATTTAAAAATGCGATGGAAAATGTAGCATTACCATTATATTACCAGAATGTAAGCAGAAAAAAACGAAATATGATTGCCATGGAATATCTCGAAAAAATGGGATTAAAAGAATGGCATGATCATACTCCAAATGAATTATCTGGTGGACAAAAACAACGGGTAGCCATTGCAAGGGCATTAATCTCAAATCCAAAGGTTATTTTAGCTGATGAACCTACCGGAGCCTTAGATAGTGAAACATCCATAGAGGTAATGAAAATATTACAGGATATTAACAAACAAGGGATAACAGTTATTATAGTAACTCACGAAAGAGATATTTCACAAATGACAAAGCGTATAATCCGATTGCATGACGGAGTAATTGTTGAAGAAAACTTAATAAATTCATAGCCATGTTTAAAGTTGATGTCTGGCAGGAAATTTTCGCTACTATGCGTAAAAACAAATTACGTTCATTCCTAACGGGGTTTAGCGTTTCTTGGGGTATTTTTATGTTAGTATTATTATTAGGAGCTGGAAATGGATTTATTAATGGCACAAAAGATTTTTTTGCGAGTGCAAAATTAAACAGTATGTGGATATTCGGAAATAGAACTAGCATGCCTTATAAAGGATACAAAGAAAACAGGCGCATTCAGTTAACCAATGAAGATTATGATTTGATCAAAAAATCTGTTGAAGAAGTTGATTTAATCTCCTCACGATACCATATGCCTTACCAGGGACCGCTAGTATACAATGGCAAATACGGAACTTTTGAAATTAGAACTGTTTTTCCAGACTATCAGGAAATTGAAAATATTACTATGATTGATGGCCGCTATGTTAACAATATGGATATTGAGCAAAACAGAAAAATAACTGTTATAAGTACCGATGTACAAGAGTTCTTCTTTAATAAAGACCAAAATCCAATAGGAGAATATATAAAATTTGCTGGCATTCCATTAAAAATAATAGGCGTATTTGAAGACAAAGACAGCTGGGATAATAATAAATGTATTTATATACCGGTAACAACTGCCCAAACAGTTTATGGAGGCACAAAAGATATTAATATACTATCATTAACTATCCATCCAGACATTTCAGTAGAACAATCAAAAATTGTGGCGAGTCAAATTCGAAGAAAATTGGCTAAACTGCATGACGTTCATCCGAAAGATGAAAGAGGAATATATATTGGAAATAGTTTAGAAAACTATAAAAGACAATTGGATGGCATTAAAGCCATAAACATTGTAGTTTGGATTATTGGAATCGGAACAATTATAGCAGGAATAGTAGGTATAAGTAATATCATGCTGATTGTTGTAAAAGAACGAACCAAAGAAATTGGCGTTCGAAAAGCTATTGGGGCTAAACCCAGCTCAATAATCGGAATGATTATTCAGGAATCGGTATTAATTACAGCTATTTCGGGCCTTGGTGGATTAATGGGAGGAGTATTAACACTTGAAGCAATAAACAAGTTTTTACCTGCTATGCGCGGATTTAAAAATCCCGAAGCAGATATTAAAATTGCAATTAGTGCCACAATAGTACTAATAATAGCTGGCACATTAGCAGGATATTTTCCAGCAAAAAGAGCCTCTAAAATAAAACCTATCGTAGCATTACGCGATGAATAAAACTTAAAATTATGTTTGATAAAGACAGATGGCAAGAAATTTTATATGCCTTAAATAAAAACCGGATGAGGACCTTCCTCACTGCATTAGGTGTTATCTGGGGAATATTTCTTTTGGTTGTTTTAGTTGGTATAAGTAACGGATTACGAAATGGCCTGTATTATGGTTTTGAGAATTTCGCCATAAAAAGTGTTTTTATGTGGACAGAACGCACAACAGTACCTTATAAAGGATTTGATCGTGGTCGTTATTGGCATTTTGATAATGATGATACCAAAGCTATTCTGGATAAAATCAAAGAAGTGAAAATTATATCTCCAAGAGCAGGAAGAAGATCAGATGTAGTTTATGGGAGAGTTTCTGAAAATTACAGAATAAACGGGGATTATCCTTCTTATAATAAAATCGACCCGGTAAATATTAAAGAAGGCAGGCACATAAACCATCTCGATATTCAGAATAAAAGTAAAGTAGCCGTAATTGGAATGAAAGTAAAAAATGATTTATTCAAGCATGGTGAAAACCCGATTGATAAATACATAAAAGTTCAAGGTGTATATTTCAAAGTTATTGGTGTATTTGAATCTCCGCGTCCTCCAGAGAGGGGGGGTGACTGGCAAAACTCTTGGGTTAACATTCCTTTCTCAACCATGCAAAAAACTTATAACATGGGTAACCGGGTTGACTATTATGCTATCTCAGCTCAAGATTGGAGTTCAGCATATGTTGTAGAAGAAAAAGTAAGGGCTTTAATTGCAGAAAGGCATAATATATCACCTGAAGATTTTATGGCGTTTGGTACTGAAAATGTGCAGGAACAAGTGAAACAATTTTTCGATCTTCTTTTTGGTGTAAAATTACTTACCTGGTTTGTTGGTACTATGACTTTAATAGCCGGTGTAATCGGGATTAGTAATATTATGCTGGTGGTTATCAAAGAAAGAACAAAAGAAATTGGTATTCAAAGGGCTCTTGGTGCTACACCAATTAAAATTGTAGGTACAATTATTCAGGAAACTGTTTTTATTACTTTTCTAGCAGGTTTTACCGGTTTATTTATAGGAACAGTAGTAGTTGAAGTAGTTGGAAAAGTATTTTTGTCAAACACGATAGATGTGGGTATGTTACACAGACCGGAAATTAATTTGAATGTTGGAATAATTGCAATAGCTGTATTAGTTATTTCAGGTGCATTAGCTGGATTTATTCCGGCACGGAGAGCAATAAAAATAAAACCAATTGACGCAATAAGAAGTGAATTATAAAGACAAGTCAAACAATAGAGTAAATTAGATAATTATTAAAAAATAATCACATGAAAAAAGTTTTAAGGATATTATTGATCATTTTAGTTGCTGGCGCTTTTATAGGTTTCTTTGTATATCTGGCTATGAAGGAAAAAAAACCTGATGTTGCTATTGAAACAAAATCGCCGTTTAAAACAAATCTTATAAGAAAAACAGTAGCGACCGGATCAATAGTCCCACGTGAAGAAATTGAAATTAAACCCCAGGTGCCTGGCATTATTGATGAAATTTATGTAGAAGCAGGACAAATGATTAAAAAAGGTGATTTAATTGCAAAAGTAAAGGTAATACCAGATATGCGTGAATTAAATAACGCCGAAAACCGTTTAAAACAGGCAATAATTAATTCCGAAGATGCCGGTAAAGTCTATGAAAGACAAAAGCAGCTTTTTACTCAAAAAATTATTCCTGAGCAGGAATTTCAGCAATACGAAGTTGCCTATAACAATGCGAAGGCAGAATTAGAAGGGGCAGAAAATAATCTGGAAATTATTAAAGACGGGGTAATGAAGAGTCAAGGGAGTACAAATACATTAATCAGATCAACAATTGACGGAATGATTCTTGATGTTCCTGTTGAAGAAGGAAATACGGTGATTCATGCCAACTCATTTAATGCAGGTACAACTATTGCTTCAATTGCAAATATGAACGATTTAATTTTTGAAGGTAAACTGGACGAAGCAGAAGTTGGCAAAATTGAAGAAGGAATGAAGTTAATCTTAACCATTGGCGCAATTGATAATACAAAGTTTAATGCAGAACTCGAGTATGTTTCACCAAAAGGAGTGGAAGAAAATGGTACTATTTTATTCCCGATTAAAGCAAAAGTCGAGCTTAATGATACTGTTTTTATAAGAGCCGGATATAGTGCCACTGCTGATATAGTGCTGGATAAAAGAGATAGTGTTATTGCTATTAGTGAAAGTTTATTACAATTTAAAGGTGATAGCGATGATACAGTTTACGTAGAAGTGGAAACCAGTCCAAATCAATTTGAAGAAAGGTTTATTGAAGTTGGATTATCAGATGGAATCAATATAGAAGTATTAAATGGTTTAACACTTGAAGACAAGGTTAAAGTGCCAAACTAGTTTATATTCATTTAGTTATACGTAATACATTTTGTTGATTTAACAGTATGAGCGCAGTAATATTTTTGCTGCGCTTTTTTATTCTTAATAAGCAAATTAAAGGGCTAAAGCACAGTTAGTTTTTTAATTCTGTTTACCATCTCTTAATGCTGGCGGTGATTAAAACTTTAAAGTAAATTTTAACAATGGTATTAGCCAATAATTATAAGTTTAATTTACAGCCTAATATTACCGTTGACTTTAGTCAACGGATTAAAAAGAACATAACCAAATTTGGGCTTTAGCCCTTTAAAAAATTAAAAAAAAAAGGACTAAAGTCCGATATCCTTAATAGTATTTACATTCCGTCAGCTAAAGCTCATAGCCGTCAAGCTAAGAATATAATTATTTGAATTTCAGCCTGTTTTCTAAAACCTCCCCTGCCCCTCCTTAAAAAGGA
>CAZBZX010000030.1:0-19130 GCA_964496465.1 uncultured Bacteroidales bacterium | reverse complement strand
TTAAAATTCAGGTTTGTTACTTTGAAGGTTTTCTACAACACTCATCACTTTAATATCTTTAACATGAACCTGTAATGTTGTTTTTCCCATAAAACAATTTTCTTCTATGGTATAACAAATATCAAATGGATTGCCCATATGTATTTTATCGAACAAATGGGCTTTGTTAAATGCAATGGCAGGATACGATTGAGTAGGCTCACGGTCAGTAACTAAATCCAACTTTAAATGCTCCCTTGTATTTCCAACTACTCTGCCGTAGCCACTATCGCAAACATTTTTTGTTAAAAAAACCGGGGCCATATTATCGGGGCCAAATGGCTGAAACTGTTTTAAAATTCTATAAAATTTTGAAGTAATATCACTCAATTCAATAATCCCATCCACTTCAATTTGAGGAGTTAATTGTTCTTCAGTAATTGATTCTGATACAATTCTTTCAAAACGATCTGAAAATAACCTTACTTTTTCAGGTCTTAAAGTTAAACCTGCAGCATACATATGTCCACCAAAATTTTCCAGTAAATCGCTACATGCTTCAATGGCACTATATAAATCATAGCCTTCAACCGAACGTGCAGATCCTGTAACAAATCCATTTGATTCAGTTAAAATAACAGTAGGGCGATAATAAAAATCAGTCATTCTTGAGGCTACAATCCCCACAACACCTTTATGCCAGTCTGGATTAAATAAAACTGTAGTTTTCTTATCAATTAAATCAGCATTTCCAGAAATTATTTGAAGCGCTTCCAGAGTAATTTTACGATCAATATTTTTACGCGAATTATTATGAATAATTATTTCCTTGCTCATTTCCGATGCTTTTGCAGGAGTTTCAGCTATAAGCAATTCAACAGCGGTACTACCTGATTCCATTCTACCCGCAGCATTAATTTTAGGGCCAATCTTAAAAACAATATCGTCAATGGCCATTTCTTTATCTTCAATACTTGATGATTTAATAATAGCCTGTAAACCAAAACTCGGATTTGCATTCAATTTTTTTAGCCCAAAATAAGCAAGCACCCTATTTTCATCAATCAAGGGTACAATATCTGAGGCAATACTTACTGCCACCAAGTCTAAGTATTTTTCAACTTCGGTAACAGGCATCTGGTTCCTGATTGCAAATGCTTGCAATAATTTATAGCCCACACCACAACCTGAAAGATCTTTAAACGGATAGGTACAAGCTGATTGTTTTGGGTCAAGCACAGCATATGCTTGCGGAATTTCATCACCTGGTTGATGATGATCGCAAATTACAAAATCAATTCCTTTGCTCTTTGCCTGGTAAATTATCTTATTAGCTTTTATTCCACAATCTAGAGTAATTATTAACGAATATTTATTTTCTAGCGCATAAGTAATCCCTTTTTCCGAAATTCCATATCCTTCATCGTACCTATCAGGAATATAATAGCCAACATTCTCATAAATTTTCTTTATAAATAAATATACCATGGCTACCGACGTAGTTCCATCTACATCATAATCGCCATAAATTAAAATTCTTTCATTGTTTCTTATCGCCCTGGTAACTCTCTCAACAGCCAGATCCATATCCTTCATCATAAATGGATCATACAAATGCTCTAAACTCGGACGGAAAAACCGTTTGGCCTGATCAAAAGTTGTAATTCCACGCTGAATCAATAAATTGGCTAATACTTCTTTTATATTTAATTCGTAGGAAAGTTCTTCAATCAAGCTTTCATCGCCCTTGGCCTTCACTTTCCAGGAATAATCAATCATTTTATATTGTTGTGTAGGGCTCATTTGATATCAAAACTTATAAAAGAAACTTCTAACAAAATAACTATTTTTTTACATTAATAGTACACCTTATTTCATATAAATTACTTCTAAATAATTAAATAATTGATTGCTAATTATATATATTTTTCATTTTTAACAGTTGCTTTCCTCGGGTAAAAAGAAATTTCTAATATCTTTGCAAAAATTTTCCGACATGCAGAATTTAAATTTAAGTGAGCAGGAACAGCTAAGAAGAAAATCGTTAGAAGAGATTAAAAATTTAGGAATTGACCCATATCCTGCTGAGGAGTTTGATGTAAATATTACCACAAGCGAAATTCATGATAACTTTGATAAATCGAAAAATAATTTTCAGGATGTATGTTTTGCCGGAAGGATAATGTCAAGAAGGATTATGGGAAGTGCATCTTTTGCAGAACTACAGGATCATGAAGGGAGAATCCAGATTTATATAAAAAGAGATAATATTTGTCCGGGTGAAAATAAAACATTATACAACACTTTATTTAAAAAATTACTTGATATTGGTGATATTATTGGTGTAAAGGGTAATGTATTTATGACTCAAATGGGTGAAATTTCAATTAATGTTATTGAATTGAAATTGCTTTCTAAATCAATACGTCCACTTCCTATTGTAAAAGAAAAAGAAGGAAAGATTTTTGATGCATTTACTGATCCTGAGCAACGTTACAGGCAGCGTTATGTTGACCTTATCGTAAACTCTCATATAAAAGAAACGTTTATCAAAAGAACAAAAATGATAAGCTCCATGAGAGAATACCTAAACCAAAAAAATTATCTGGAAGTTGAAACACCTATTCTTCAGCCCTTATATGGAGGAGCAGCAGCGAGACCATTTAAAACTCATCATAATACACTCGATCAAACTCTCTATTTAAGAATTGCCAATGAGTTATATTTAAAACGATTAATTGTTGGTGGATTTGAAGGTGTTTACGAATTTTCGAAAGATTTTAGAAACGAAGGCATGAGCAGGTTTCATAACCCTGAATTTACACAAATTGAACTTTATGTAGCCTATAAAGATTATGAGTGGATGATGAACCTGGTTGAAGAAATGGTTGAAAAAATAGCTTTTGACCTTCATGGTATTACAAAAATTCAGGTTGGAGAGAACGAAATTGATTTTAAAAGGCCATGGAAAAGATATACCATGTTTGAAGCTATTAAAGAATATAATGGTATAGACATTTCAGAGATGAATGAAGAAGACTTATTTAAAACTGCTCAGCAGCTTGGTGCAGAGATAGATAATACAATGGGAAAAGGAAAACTAATTGATGAGATTTTTGGTGAAACGGTTGAATCAAAACTTATTCAGCCTACTTTTATAACCGATTATCCGGTTGAAATGTCGCCATTAGCGAAAAAACACCGAAGTAAAAAAGGACTTGTAGAAAGGTTTGAAGCAATTTGCAATGGTAAAGAATTATGCAATGCTTTTTCTGAATTAAATGATCCAATTGATCAACGGGAGAGATTTGAAGACCAATTGATCTTAGGTAAAAGAGGCGATGAAGAAGCCATGGTATTAGATGAAGATTTTCTTCGTGCTCTTGAATATGGAATGCCACCAACAGCAGGATTAGGAATTGGTATTGACCGCTTAGCCATGATCATGACAAATTCTGCCTCAATTCAGGATGTTTTATTCTTTCCTCAAATGAGGCCTGAAACGAAAACAAAAAAAGATTCCAATGAACAATTTATTGAATTAGGGATACCCGAAAACTGGATCCCACTGATTCATAAATTAGGATATATAACTATTGAGAAATTAAAAGAAGTTAAACCAGGAAAGCTTCATAACGACTTGTGTGGTTTAAATAAAAAAC
Source organism: uncultured Bacteroidales bacterium (assembly GCA_964496465.1). Classification (GTDB taxonomy): domain Bacteria; phylum Bacteroidota; class Bacteroidia; order Bacteroidales; family CAYFUP01; genus CAZBZX01. The sequence continues at coordinate 15,489 of CAZBZX010000030.1, read as the reverse complement.
TTCAAGCTGGTTTAGAGAATCCAAGTTATGACGACGTAAAAAATTGGCTTGACTAAATTGTTCTATACTAAATTTTAATTGAAAAATATGGGAACATCCAGGAAAATTGCAATTATTGGGAATGGAAGTTGGGCAACAGCATTAGCAAAAATACTGGTAGAAAATAACGGAAAAATTTACTGGTTTATTCGAAAAGAAAAAACCATCCAGTACATTAAAGATTTTCATCACAATCCAAAGTATCTGAGCTCAGTAGAATTTGATGTTGACAAAATTAATTTTAACTCAGATATAAATCAGATAATTTCTAATTCAGATATATTAATATTTGCAAAACCTTCAGCTTTTCTGGAAATTATTCTTGAAAATCTAACAGAAAGTTTAGAGGATAAAATTGTAGTATCTGCTATTAAAGGGCTTATACCCGTTGATGATTTATCCATTTCGCAATATTTTAATAAAAAGCATAAGGTTAATTATACTAATCTTGCAGTAATTGCCGGGCCTAGCCATGCGGAAGAAATTGCACTGGAACGATTATCATATTTAACTATCGCATCCGAAAATAATTCAGTCTCAACTGAACTATCACAAATTCTTCAAAACAGGTACGTTAAAACGATCCAATCTATCGATATTTTAGGAGTTGAATATTCTGCCATACTAAAAAATATTTATGCTATTGCAACTGGTATTGCTAAAGGATTAGGGTATGGCGATAATTTTCAGGCGGTGTTGGTTTCTAATGCCCAGAAAGAGATAAAACGTTTTTTAGTAAATATGAACCATTTTACTCGTGAAGATTGCGATTCTGTTTATCTAGGCGATTTGTTGGTTACTGCCTATTCACAATTTAGCCGGAACAGGCATTTTGGCACTATGGTTGGGCAGGGTTACTCCGTTAAATCAATTCAATTGGAAATGGATTTAGTTGCAGAGGGTTTTTTTGCTACCAAAGGTATTTTTGAATTAAATAAACAGCTTAAATTAAATTTACCTATTGTTGATATGGTTTATCATATTTTATATAATAAAAAGAACCCGAGTACAGAATTAAAAAAATTATCAAATATTTTACAATAAAAAATAGATACAATGGAAAATATTTCAATCAATATTAACCACGCCTATGATTTTATTTCAAGAGAAACTATTAATGGTTATAAAGGAATTGTAAATGAACAACTATTAAAACTTCAAAAAAAGTCGGGTAAAGGAAATGATTTTTTAGGATGGTTAAAGCTTCCTTCCTCAATTAAAGATGTTGATCTAAATGAAATAATTAGTGTATCAGACAACCTAAAAAAAAAATCGGAAATTATTGTTGTAATCGGAATTGGCGGTTCATATCTTGGAGCAAAAGCGGTTATTGATGGATTATCGGGTAATTTTTATATGCTTGATAAAAAACGTAAAAACCCAACAGTTCTTTTTGCCGGACAGAATATAGGTGAAGATTATTTATATGAATTAAGAGGTTTATTAAAAGACAAGTCCTGGTCAATTATTGTTATATCCAAATCAGGGACAACTACTGAACCTGCCATTGCATTTAGGTTATTGAAACAGGATATTGAAAATAAATATGGGAAGAAAAAAGCAAAAGACAGGATTGTAGCAATTACTGATAAGTCAAAAGGAGCTCTTAGGCAATTATCAGAACAAGAAGGATATAAAACATTTGTAATTCCTGATGATGTAGGTGGACGGTTTTCTGTATTAACACCAGTTGGACTATTACCTATTGCTGCAGCAGGTTTTGATATAAAAGAATTAGTTAATGGAGCCAGAAAAATGGAGGAATTAACAGATTCGAATATCCCATTTGAAATTAATCCTGCAGGGCTATACGCAGCAACAAGAAATGAATTATACAAAAAAGGAAAGACTACTGAGATTTTAGCAAATTATAATCCAAAGCTTCACTATTTTGCCGAATGGTGGAAACAATTATATGGCGAAAGCGAAGGTAAAGAAAATAAAGGTATATTTCCTGCAAGCGTTGACTTTACAAGCGACTTGCATTCCATGGGACAATATATTCAAGAAGGATTGAGGAATATTTTTGAAACTGTAATTTCTATTAAAAACCCTGACAATGAACTTGATGTACCTGAGGATAAAGATAACCTTGATAAATTAAATTATTTGGCAGGAAAAAGAATTGATGAAGTAAACAAAATGGCTGAATTAGGCACTAGAATTGCTCATGTTGATGGTGGGGTCCCAAATATATTAATTGAAATCCCAAAACTTAATGAATATTACCTTGGCCAGTTAATTTACTTTTTTGAAAAAGCCTGTGGAATAAGTGGATATATTTTGAATGTAAATCCTTTTGATCAGCCAGGAGTGGAAGCCTACAAAAAAAACATGTTTGCCTTACTTGAGAAACCTGGATTTGAAGAAGAAACTAAAAAAATTAAAGCAAGAATTTAGTATTCATTTTGTTGTGAATTAAACCAATTAATCAAATTTGTTTTTTCATCCTTTGAAAGTCTAGCTTTTGAATGCATAAGAGAATATGACTTTAAGGGCATTCCTCCTTTTTTAATTTCTTCTATACAATTTAGTTGAATATTATTTTTAACACCTAAGGGATAATTTTCCCATTCAGAAAAATTAAAATGTTTACGGGCTTCTTTAATATGATTTTTAACAAGCCATGATGCCGGAGCAATATTTGAATACCAGGGAAACTCTGTTTCATAAGAATGACAGTCGTAACATGAATTTTTCAACATATTTGCTATTTCTACTGGAGCGTTTGAGTAGAGTAAATAATCTTTCTCAATTTCAATTAAGGGAACGGATATTTCAATTTTAATAAATTGAATAAACACCAAAATTATTGTAATGGTTATAATAATTTTATATTTCATAGCATTAAGGTTTTTTTAAAATAAATAATTATTTTACTCATTTTCCTGTATTCAGTAACCTACAATTTCTGAAAATTATTCAAGGAAATCAAAAAAATATTCCAATAAAAACGTTTTTTATACCAATTACTATTCTTAATACTTGATCAAAAATATTGCTTACTATTAACGAGCAACTATTAACTTACAACTACTTACACCTCAACCGCATAGTATATTCACTTGATTGCCCTGTTTCAATTTCCACTTTATTAAACTCATATTCTTTTCCTTCGAATTTAAATTCCTTTTTACCTTTCCAGATAATATTTCCAGAGTATGCATAAATATAAAAACTTGGTTCTTGTGTTGTAAGGACCTCAGATATTTTTTTCTTTTTCAAGGTTTTCCATCCAGAGAATTCCCAATTTCCTTTTACATCCTTATATCTTATTAAATACTTGGCATCACTATTACATAGATTTTCAACCTTTATATAATAGTACTTATTATCTTTTGCTAATGCAGTTTCTTTATTTGTTGTTGGAGGGACTTCAACTTTTTTGGTAAACACTAAAGGTTGTATAGTTGCATTTTTCTTGTAATCTTTTCCTTCTTCTCCAAATGCATATCTTCCAGGGCCTGCCGTTTCTGCCAGGTAATATTTATCGCCTTTATATTTAAATGAAACACCACCAGGTACTGTTTCGTTTTTAATAGCCGCTAACATATGATTAGGAACTCCTACAAAAATAATATCATCAGGATTAATCATATACGCCATTATACCAACAAACAGCATCGTTTTCGAATCGCAATCACCATAACCTTCAACTAACACTTCGGCTGGACATAAAGCTCCGCCATTATATTTTTTACCTTCATAAGCATCCGGTATGGCATAAGGTATATCCTGAACAAACTTTAATGCAATTTCAATGCGATGATGCCTGGTATCTAATCCTTTATTTTTTAATGTTTGTATTAATGTATTAGCTATTATTTTACAATAACCGGGAGCATAATAATTAACCACAGCTGAAAGATCTATTTCAACAGTTTTTCCAACAAGTTTAAACATGCCTTCTTTTAGTTGCTTTGACCTTTTCGCCTCAATCTCAGGAGTTTGCTTATATGGTTTTAAAAAATCCTTAGGAAGCCCAAATTTATCAATGTCCTTGTTTGTTTTATTGATATTTAATGAAAATCCTATAGTAATCAGATTACCAATATGATCCATAAAAGTGTAATCAATATTATAGCTCTCTTTGTCTTTCTTAACTTTATAAAATACATGATCATTCTTTTTATATTCAGATTTTGAAAAGCATAATACAGAAACAAAAAGAAAAAATAGTAAATAGGTTATTTTTTTCATTTTACATTATTAATTAATTCATTAAAAACTTGAAATCGAAAATAAGCATTAAATAATTATAATTAAAGCATAAAATAAAAATATTCAAAAAACCCTTACTTTCTAGCATTTACGAAATTATTATTAAATTTGCAGCTTATTAAATAATTAAACTATTGGGGAGAATAATTGCTATTGACTATGGTTCAAAAAGAGTTGGATTGGCAGTAACAGATCCTTTACAACTTATTGCAAATAATTTAGGCACGGTACATTCTAAGGATATTATTCAATATCTTAAGAATTATACTAGCAAGGAGGAAGTAGAATGTTTTGTTGTTGGTGAACCTAAAAAAATGAATAACGAACCTTCAGATTCAATGGTTCTTGTTAATTCATTTTTATCACTTTTAAATAAACATTTTCCCGAAATTCCTGTTAAATTACTTGATGAAAGATTTACATCAAAATTAGCTGTACAAGCAATGATTGATGGTGGAATGAAAAAGAAAAATAGACAAAAAAAGGAATTAATTGACGCAATTAGCGCAACAATATTATTGCAAGATTATTTACAAATAATAAAAAAATAATTTGATGGTTTATCCGGTATATGTATATGGATCGCAAATTTTACGTAAGGTAGCAAAGAATATTGATAAAAATGACAAGTCTCTTCCTGAGATTATCAATAACATGTTTGAAACCATGTATGATGCTGATGGTATAGGACTGGCTGCACCGCAAATTGGAAAATCCATTCGGCTGTTTGTAATTGATGCAGCTCCTTTAGAAGAAGACGAACCCTCCCTGAAAGGATTTAAAAAAGCATTTATAAATCCACAAATCATTGAGCGAACTGGTGAAATATGGGCTAATGGTGAAGGTTGTTTAAGTATCCCAAATATTCGAGAAGAGGTGGAAAGGCCTGATATAATTAAAATTAGATATCAAAATGAAAGTTTTGAAATAATTGAAGAAACATATGAAGGTGTAAAAGCAAGAATTATTCAACATGAATACGATCATTTAGATGGGATTCTTTTTATCGATAAACTCTCCCCACTTAAAAAGAAATTGCTTAAAGGAAAATTAAGTGCCATTTCAAAAGGCAAATTTGAAGCTGAATATAAAACAAAAATTAAATAAATTTAATTCTTAGAGGTAACGTTTTACTATAAATTAGTATTAATTAATGTGAACTCGATATAAGATAAAATGTTAAATCATTGCAAAATCAATAGCCCTGTCTTTTAAGCCAGGGTTGAAAAAACAAAGCAATGAGGCAAGAATTTTGAAAAATTTTGTAATTTGATAATAATTTACAAAATTTTTCAAAATTCAGGAGTTATGGTTATTAATGATCCTGGCCCTAAATGGCGGGGCTATAGATATTCAGCTATTTAGCTTGTTTTATTAAATCGAACTCAGGTTAATTAGTAACGTTATTAGTAATGGAATTAAATAAATACCTTTTAAAATATTCAATTTTTCGATTATTAATACCATTCATAATAGGTATAATATTCGAAATCTATTTTCAACTTTTTGCTTTCATTTTCTTATATACATCAGTTGCTGCGATATTCCTTTTAATGTTGATTAATTCAACCAAAAAAATATCGCATTATTTCAATTTCCACTTGTTTTATGGCTGTACTGCTTTTTGTATAATGATTTTAATAGGTGTTACCTTAACTAGCTTAAACAAAAGTATTCCAGATTATAATAAGGTTTCAAATTCAACAACTTATATAGGTGCGATTGAAGAAGAACCAGAAGAAAAAGAAAATTCAATTAAAGTAATTATTAAAATACGGCATCCATTAAATAATAAAGTACTTCTATATTTAGAACCCTCGTCAAACAAAATAAAAATTGGCGATTATTTAATATTTAATACACATTTAGAAGAAATTTCGAATACAGGAAATCCACATGAGTTTAATTACAAAAAATATCTTTCCTTTCATAATATTTATTATCAGGCTTATGTGAAAAATTCGAATTGGAAAATTTCTCATTTTTCTAATCATTTTCAATTGCGTGTATTTGCAAATACTATACGGAATAAAATATTAAATATTTATGAAGCAAACGGGTTATCAGGAAAAGAATTAAATATTATTTCAGCAATAACACTCGGATATAAATCGAAGCTTAGCAGTGAAATAAAAGAAATATTCTCAAAATCAGGAGCCATCCATGTGCTTGCTGTATCTGGATTACATGTTGGAATAATATATTTACTTTTAAGTTTTTGCCTCAAGTTTTTTGATACGTTTAAAAAAGGCCTATTTTTTAAATCACTTATAATAATATTAGGTATATGGATGTATGCAATTATTACCGGTCTTTCCCCATCTATCCAAAGGTCTTCTTTAATGTTCACTATAATTGCCATAGGAAAATTATTAAATAGGCAGAATTCTATATACCAGTCAATTGCCCTATCTGCTTTTATAATCCTGCTTATTAATCCTTTAACAATTACTGAAATTGGGTTCCAATTATCTTATCTCGCCGTTTTTGGAATTATTTATTTTCAACCAAAAATTAACAAATTAATCCTTATTAAAAATCCTGTTTTTTCATATTTATGGGCTTTAATATCGGTATCACTTGCAGCACAAATAACTACTTTTCCATTAACACTTTATTATTTTCATCAATTTCCCTTGCTTTTTTTATTTACAAACCTTTTAATTATACCGTTTACTTTTATTATTATTTTCTTATCAATAGCAGGAATAATTCTATCTGTTATTCCCTTTATATCATATTTTATTTTTCAATCAATCTATTTTTTAACAAAAGCTATATACCTGATATTAAATTTTATTCAAAACCAGCCTTATTCAGTTATTGAAAATATTTTTTTTATTGAACCCCATTTAATTTTAACCTTTATTTTAATTCTTTTTGTAAGTACATTTTTCATTCGAAAAGTTGGGAAATACTTAATACTTAGCCTTACTGTTTTATTTATTATATTACTTTATAATCAATTTATTAATTACCAGTTTATACAACAAAAAAAATATATGGTATATAATAGTAGAGGAAATTCAATTCATGCATTTTATCAAAATAAAAAATGTTATTTATTTACAAATCTGCTAAATCCGAAATCAAATATTGATTATTCAATTAAAAATGATCTAATTTATTCAGGTGTGAAGAAAAAAAATATAAAGTGCATTTCTGCAGATTCAATAAGCATTAAAGATAATAATATCTATTTAAAAAAGATTTTTAATGGTCACGCTTCAGTTATTCAATTCAATTCCATCAAGTTATTAATTGTAAAAGATTCTATCCCTAACAATATAATTACAAATAACCGTTTACATCTTGATTACATTGTATTATCAAATAATGTAAAAATAAAAATTACTGATATACTTAAATTATTTTCTGCAAAAAAAATAATAATTGATTCCTCAACAAATTATAAAGATGCAAATAAATGGATAACTGATTGTAGAAAATTAGGTATACCCTTTCACTACACTTATACAGAGGGAGCCTTTAAACAATCTTTATAATATTAAACAACAAATTTCACAATTTTTTAACTCCACTTCATGAAACTTTTTTAAAAAGTTATGGTATATGTGGCATATATTAATTTATTTTACATCGTTTTTTTAACGATTAACTTTTTCAGTCAAAATCTATGAAAATAGTCATTGCCGGAGCAGGTGAAGTTGGGACACATTTAGCTAAAATGCTTAGCAATGAAAATCATGATATTGTTGTTATCGATTCTGAAGAAAAAAATCTGAAAGGAATAGATAACCTTGATCTACTTACAGTGCAAGGGTCAGCAACCTCATTCAACACCTTAAAAGAAGCTGATATAAAAAGAGCCGATTTATTTATTGCTGTAACTCACTCCGAAGACACCAATATTACAGCTGCAATGTTAGGTAAAAAACTAGGAGCTAAAAAATCTATTGCAAGAATTGATAATAAAGAATATCTTTTCCCTAGCAACAAAGAATATTTTGAAAGTGTTGGAATTGATTACTTAATTTATCCTGAAAATATTGCAGTAAGGGAACTTGTAAATCTTGTTGCTCAATCAGGAACTACTGATTTTTTTGATTTTTCTGGAGGAAAATTATCATTATTTGTATTAAAACTGGAAGAAAATGCCCCTTTTGTAAACAAAACACTATTGCAAACAACCAACGACACAAATGATTTGGAATATAGAGCTGTTGCCATTACGAGAAATGCTCAAACAATAATTCCACGAGGAGTTGATACTTTTCAGGTAAATGATATAATATATGTCATTTCTAGTCAGGCCGGTATTAAAGAATTAATGAAATATTCTGGAAAAGAAGAAATAAATGTCAGGAATATCATGATCTTAGGTGGGAGTAGAATTGGGATCGGAGCTGCAAATCAGCTTGAAAATAAATTTAATGTTAAACTGGTTGAACAAAATAAAGATAAATGTTTTAAGCTGGCTAGTATTTTAAACAATACTTTAATTATTAATGGTGATGGACGTAATATGGATTTATTAGTAGATGAAGGGTTAAAAAGTATGGATGCTTTTATTGCTGTTACAGGGAACTCCGAAACCAATATTCTGTCCTGCCTCCTTGCCAAGCAAATGGGGGTTAAAAGGACAATTGCAGAAATTGAAAATATTGATTATATCCATATTGCTGAGAATATGGGCATAGATACAATAATAAATAAAAAATTAATTACAGCCGGTAGAATATTCCGTTTTACAAGAAGTGCAGAAGTTTCTGATATTAAATGTTTAACTGGGACCGATGCAGAAGTAGTTGAATTTATTGCTTTGCCCGGATCTAAAATAACTAAAGGTAAACTTAATGAAATTGATTTCCCAAAAGATTCTCTCGTCGGTGGAATAATAAGAGGGGAGTCAAGTTTTATTGCTACAGGCGAAACACGAATTATTGATAATGACAGGGTTGTTGTTTTTGCTCTCCCAAAAGCTTTTACAAAACTTGAAAAATATTTTAGCTAATTTAATTGTTATTGAGAAATTTTTATTTCATAGCTAAAATTTTGTATTTTTAACAAGCTATGATAAACTGGAGAGTAATTATTCGAATATTAGGTACACTGCTTATAGGAGAAGGTGGTTTTATGTTGCTTTCAGCAATTGTATCCTTTATTTATAAAGAAAATGACGGTTTTTTCATTGCTGTTTCAGCAATTATTACATCAATTAGTGGTTTAGTTTTATTTTTATCAACGAATAATTCTAATTATCAAATAGGAAAACGGGAAGGTTATGTTATTGTGACTTTGGCTTGGATTATTTTCTCGTTTTTTGGCTGTTTACCGTTTATTCTTACAAACTCAATTCCTTCTTTCACAAATGCATTTTTCGAAACTGTATCTGGTTTTACAACGACTGGAGCTTCCATTTTAGATAATATTGAATCTTTATCACACGGTATTTTATTTTGGAGAAGTATAACACAATGGCTTGGTGGTATGGGAATTATTGTAATGTCGCTTGCTATTTTGCCTATTTTAGGAATTGGTGGTATGGAATTATTCATTGCTGAAGTTCCGGGATTGACGCCTGATAAATTACACCCAAGAATTACAGAAACAGCAAAAAGATTATGGGGCATTTATATTATTTACACACTAGCTGAAACAATTTTATTAATGTTTGGAGGAATGAACTTTTTCGATGCCATTAATCACTCATTTACAACTATGGCAACTGGTGGGTATTCAACAAAACAAGCAAGTATTGCATTTTTTAATTCTCCATATATTGAATATGTTATAACTATTTTTATGTTTCTAGCAGGTACAAATTTCACCCTATCTTATTTTGCCATGAGGTTAAATTTTAAAAAATTATTTAGAAATGAAGAGTTTAAATTTTATCTGGGTTTTGTATTACTATTTACATTTATTATAACAGTAGGCCTTCATAGTTCGAAAGAATATCCTTTTGAAAAATCATTCAGGTATGCTATCTTTCAGGTAGTTTCAATAATAACAACAACAGGATTTGTTACTGCTAATTATCTGAAATGGATACCTGTTTTAAGTGTCATCATTTTTGCTTGCATGTTTTTTGGAGGTTCTGCCGGTTCAACTGGCGGTGGAATTAAAATAGTTCGAATACTTTTATTGCTCAAAAATAGCTTTCTTGAATTAAAAAGATTACTACACCCCAGTGCAGTAATTCCTGTACAATTAAGTAAAAAATCAATCCCTCCGCAAATTATTTCAATTGTATTGGCTTTTGTTGCTTTTTATCTTTTTACTATGGTAATCAGTACTATTTTTATGTCAGCTTTAGGCCTGGACCTTGAATCTTCTATGGGAGCTGTAGCAGCTTCTCTTGGAAATATCGGACCGGGGATTGGTTCAGTGGGACCAATTGAAAACTTTAATCATATCCCACATGCGGGAAAATGGTTTTTGTCTTTTTTGATGGTACTTGGAAGACTTGAGTTATTTACAGTTTTAGTCATTTTTGCGCCTTCTTTCTGGAAAAAATAAAATGATAATTTAGCTTTTAATCAAAAAAGATTTTGCTATATGATATACAAGTTGGGGATTTTCTTTTAATCTTCTGGTTGAATAATTAAACCAATCTTTTCCAAATGGAACATATACTCTCATTTTATATCCACTCCTAACAAGTTTTCGTCTTTGTACAGGTCTAACGCCGTAAAGCATTTGAAATTCATACTTGTCTTTTGGAATATTAAATATTTCTATCATTTCAATAGCCTTATTAATAATTTTCTCATCATGAGTGGCAATAGCCGTATAAATATTATTTTTAAATAAAAGATCAAGAATTAATTCAAAATTCTCATTAATTTCCTTTTTACTTGAATATGCAATAGAAGGCGACTCAATATATATTCCTTTACAAATCCTAAAATTTAAATCAATATGATCATTTTTTAAATCAATAATATTAAGAATATCATTAAAAGTTCTTTTTAAATATGCCTGTAAAACCAATCCAACACTTTCAGGAAATTCCTTTTTTAGCTTTATATATAAGTCAATTTCTTTATCGGTACATTCAGATCCTTCCATATCAATGCGTATAAAATTATTATAACCTGCAGCAATTTTCACAATCTCTTTTATATTTGAATAGCAAACCTCAGGATCAATTAAAAGTCCAAACATGGTAGGTTTTAATGAATAATTTCCTTTTATACCAGCTAGTTCAGCTTGTTTTATTATTTCTGCGTAACTATTTTTATATTCTTCGGCTTCTTTTAGATTTTTGATATGTTCCCCTAATAAATCAAGTGTAATAAAATTGCCTTCATCATTCAATTTTTTTGATACATTAATTGCATCAAAAATAGTTTTACCGGCAATGTATTTTTTGGAGAAAATCCAAATTAATTTTTCTGGCAAGTACGGTAAAATGGAAGCAATGATTCTATTAAACATGGTTCAAATTAATGATAAAATAAATTAAAAATACCTAATATTTAAACTCAAATAAATGACCTCTATCATTCATTTATATGATTTTAAACATGTTTATAAAAATGTTAATAAAATTTATAACCTTTCTCCTTTTTTTAAGTAAAAGAAACCAGACTGCAATGTTTTTACCCTTCAAAATTGTTATGAATTATTAATAATTTATAGTATCTTTCACTATAGATTATAACAGTTTTATCTGTTAATATTTTGACGTGCAACTATTATTTAGTTTATTTAGTCTATTATTTATAGAGAAGTGAATGTCGGATATTAATGAAATAGTTGAAGGATGCAGAAGAAGAAACAAAAAGGCCCAGCAGGTACTTTTTGATAGATACGCACCCATACTATTAGGTATATGTATGAGGTACGTAAAAGATAAAAGTGAAGCAGAAGATATTTTACAAGAAGGATTTTTGAAAATTTTTTTGAATATAAATGATTTTGCTGAAAAGGGTACTTTTGAAAACTGGATGAAAAAAATAATTGTTAATACTGCAATTACTTTTTATCATCGAAATTTTAAACATAATCAAAATTTGGATATTGAAGATGTTAATCCAAATGAAGTAATAACAACTGATAGTCCGGAAGGCGATTATGATACGAATGAATTATTACAATTAATTAATAGTATGCCACAAGGTTATAAAGTAATTTTTAACCTTTATGCAATTGAAGGATACAAACATAAAGAAATAGCAGAAATGCTCAACATTGATGAAAATACATCGAAGTCACAGTATGCAAGAGCTAGAAAATGGATGCAAAATAAACTTGAAGAACTGAATATAAAGATAGAATTATAGAAAAAAAGAATGAATAAGATTAATAAAAATATTGAAGATATTTTTAAAGAAAGTTTTGACGGGTTTAAAGTTAATCCTTCACAAAATTTATGGAATGGTTTGCGAGGAAAATTATGGTGGAAGGAATTTTTACAATTTAGCACAGGCTCAATAAATGCTTATTATGTTGGTGCCATTGTTTTTGGTACTATTGCAACATTCTCGACAGTTAAATTTATAAACAATAACGAATCTAAAGTTGATGAAAATAAAGTAATTACTGAAGTTCAAAATCCAACCGAAACTATAAGTGAAAATAAAAACTATATCCTTACTCAACCTGGCCAGGAAATAGACAAATCTAATGATAATAACTTCAAAAATAAACTTGAAAATAAAAATTTACAAGGTCAAAATAATTTGTCTCAAGCTAATCTAGAACTTGATCAAGATAATATCAATTCAGAAAATTCAACATCAAAAAAAGTAGTTTCAGGCAAGGTATCTAAAAACAATGAAAAAGGTAACAAGTTAAATCAAAGTACACATAATTTGCCAGTTGCTGATTTTAAACCTTCAACTTTAAGTGGATGTCAAGGTTTAACAATTAAATTTATAAATACTTCAGATAAAAGTGTTTGGCAAAAATGGGATTTTGGGAATAATCAATATTCATATGAAAAAAATCCAAGTTTTACTTATAATATGGCAGGTGAATATGAAGTAAAATTAAAAATTAAAGGTATTGACGGTAATTATTATTCAAGTATTAGAAAGATTGAAATTTATGAAAATCCAAAAGCGATGTTCGAAATTGATAAATTTAATTCCGATTTGAATAACAAAACGATCTATTTCAATAATAACTCTACAAACAATATATTAAATAAATGGGAATTTGGAGATAATCAGGTGTCTGAAGAAGTAAATCCAGTTCATCTATATGATGTAGATGACATCTTCTTAGTAAAACTTAAAGTTCAATCATCTAAAGGGTGCACAGATTCAGTAACAATCAGAAATAATTTTCTAAAAGCAAACTATTATATAGCGTTTCCAAGTGCCTTTACCCCTAGCATAAATGGGCCAAGAAGAGGATTTTATACTCCAGGTGGAAATACTGATGAAATATTCTACCCAGATTTCAAAGGAGTTGCTGATTATAAACTTCAAATATTTAGCCGTACCGGGATTTTAATGTTTGAATCAACTGACATAAATTATGGTTGGAATGGATACTACAAAAATATTATTGTTGATATGGGTGTGTATATTTGGGAAGTTACAGGTAAATATTATGACGGAGAGGGATTTGCTAAAAATGGTACAGTAACAGTTATACATAAAAATTAACTTTATTGTAGCATATCTTGTTTGATTTTTTAAAAATATGTGAACTTTTTTTAGGTTTTGGGGTTATGTTATTGGGTTAATTAATTTTGGTTTTTGGTTAATCTATTTAGGTATTATCTGATTAGTGATTAACCAAGGTCCCCGGTGAAAACCGGGGATTTTTTTACATTTTTTTTTAGCATATACTATACATACTTTTTTAAAACAATATTATATAGGTCGTTCACTTATAAAATTTACTGATTTTTCAAATAAGTTTTTAATTTTTAAAATATCAATTATTTTCGCGGCTTCAAAAAATAATATATATGAATACGATTGTAAATAAGGAATTCCTTTCGGAAAATGTTTTTAAAATAGAAGTAACTGCCCCATTAATAGCTAATAAACACAAGGCCGGGCATTTTGTAATTGTGAAAATTGGGGATAAAGGTGAACGTATACCTTTAACTATTTCACAATCGAACCCAAAAAAAAGAACCATCACTTTAATTATTCAAAAGGTTGGATTGACCAGTCATAAATTGAGCGAATTAAATGTTGGGGACGAAGTTACTGATATAGTAGGCCCTTTAGGAAACCCAACACATATCCAAAATGTTGGAACAGTTTTATGCGCTGGCGGGGGAGTTGGAATTGCACCTTTATTACCAATTGTAAGAGCCATGAAAGAAGCTGGGAATTATATAATTTCTGTTTTAGCGGCTAGAACAAAAAAATTGTTAATACTTGAAAAGGAAATCACAGATTATTCTGATGAAGTGTTAATTATGACAGATGATGGAAGCTATGGAGAAAAAGGAATAATTACGCAAGGAATGGAAAATATCATTAAAAGAAAACAAATTAATTTTGCCATTACAATAGGGCCTGCCATTATGATGAAATATACAAGTATTCTTACCAAAAAATATAATATTCCAACCGTTGCCAGTTTAAATTCAATTATGGTTGATGGAACAGGTATGTGTGGAGCATGCAGAGTTTCAGTAAATAAACAAACTAAATTTGTTTGCGTTGATGGACCTGAATTTGATGCAGAAAATATTGATTTTGATGAATTATTAATGCGCCTAAACGCATTTAAAGATGAAGAACATATAAAATATAAAAATTATCTTTCCAGACACAAAGCCTGATATTATGACAGAAAATACTGAAAATAAATATAAAGAATTTCGAAACGAAGAATGGCGAGCTAACCTCAGAAAAGAAATAAAAGCGAAAGATAGAACAGAAATTTCACGTATTATAATGCCAGAAGTTGATCCTTTAGAGAGGATTAAAGGTCAGGTTGAAGTTAATATAGGATTATCGGAAAGCCAGGCAATTATTGAAGCACAACGCTGTTTAGATTGTGCTAATCCAACATGTATTGAAGGTTGCCCAGTTGAAATTAATATACCTGAATTTGTAAAATATATTGAAGTGAAAGATTTTTTAAGTGCAGCAAAAAGTTTAAAAAAAACAAATGCACTACCAGCTGTTTGTGGACGAGTTTGTCCGCAAGAAGTACAGTGTGAAGCAAATTGTTTTTATACTATTAAATTAAAGAAAGAACCTATTGCCATTGGGCATTTAGAAAGATTTGCAGCTGATTATGAAAGAAATTCAGGAAAAATTCATGTTGAGAAAATAACGCAAA